>NZ_JBFRFQ010000002.1:0-233989 GCF_052114905.1 Nocardia sp. 2TAF39 | reverse complement strand
ATCCTATTTTCACCCACACCCCGAACACGGTGGTTCACCAACACTGGGGAACCACCGCGCCTCAGGCTGTGGGCGAGCTTCCCGGTCTACCCCAACGCTCCCTGCCGTTCCTGGAACCGCTGCTCGAAACCCTTCACGAACGTGGTCGGCGACGACGAGCTCATTTGTTCGCTTCCGCCGCTCTCCTCATCGGCCCCATACTCTTCGCGGCACTTCGGCCATTCTGCATTCTGGCATGACGCGCTCCACCGCAGGCTCCCATGAGCGGGAACTCTCTCGGGTGCGGCAGGATCGAGCTGAACGGCTGTTGCGCAGCGAGTTCCGTCGGCCTCGGTCACCGTCAACGGTCAGGTCATCGCATGGCTGCCGATCGACCACAGCACCAGGGCTTGCCGGCGCTGGTCGGGGTTGGTTGATGTTCCCCGGCCGTACATCCAGTCCGATCAGCACCTAATCGGACAACAGTGCGTCGAGCCGTCGGAGCGCGGGGTGCCACGCCTTCTTGTAGAAGTGGTAGGCGGTGACCGCGCCGTTGCTCGTGTGGAACAGCTACGTGTCCCCCAGGCGGCTCAGATTCAGCCGCCGCAGCCACCGTCGGTCGCCCGATCAGGAATGCCCGGCGATGATCACTTCGGGGATGCCGGTGCCGAGCGGGACCGGCGTGCACACCGGGGCCGGGCTGCCCGGATCCAGGACGGTGAGCAACAACTCCTGCACGAACGGGTCGTACACCATGTGGAAATGCCCGGTGAGGTCAGATGGACACAGATCCTGCAGCACGATGTTCCGTGCGCCGGGGCCACGCAGCGCGATGTTGCTGAACGGCTGGATCATCTCGTCGACCCGGCTGCCGATGGTCACGTATCGGACGCCGGGCACCGTGTCACCGCCCGCGTTGAGATCGGTCATGATCGGCGATCCCTCTACTTGCTGCACCGCCGCGAGTGAGGTCACCTGGGCGAATGCCTGCAGTGCACCGGGGATCGCCTCGGCGATCGGCACCAGCCCGTACATCACACCGCCGTAGCTGGGCGAAGCGAGACCCACCCACTGGTCGACCTTGGGCGCACCGCCGAGTTTGTTGACGTAGTAGCGGGTCACAGTGGCGCCCTGCGAGAAACCGACCAGATCGACCTTCCCCGCGCCGGTCGCCGCGAGCACCTGATCGACGAACGCGCCGACCTGGTAGGCGCTGAGCACCAGGTCCTCCGTGCCGTAGCTCTCCGCGCCGGGCTTGCCACCGTAGTTCACGGCGAATACGCAGAATCCGGCAGCGGTCAGCTGCGGCGCGATGGCCGACCAGTCGGAATAGGCCGAGGAGTCGGTCCCGTGCGCGAGCACCACCGGTCGGGGATGGGCGGCGGTCGGCACACAGCCGAAGTCGTTGGTGCCCACCGGAACCGCACCCGGATGAGCCTTCATGTACACCGCGGCGGCCAGGTGGTCCTGCTGTGGCGGAGCGGAATGCATCGGCACGTCGGGCGGGCGGACGAACGGGTCGGCCGACGCAGCGCCGGAGCCGAGCACGGCGGATCCGGCGATCACGCAGGCCAGTACGGCGCTACATAAACGTGAATAACCCCAACTCCGCGAGCCCCTTGACTGTCCCATGCCATAATGATCTACCCGATCGGCTCTAAATGCGCGCGCTTATGGGGTGTTTCACGTCCCCTACTTCTCGGGGGTCTCGTCCTCGGCGAGGATTCGGTAGAGGGACTTGCGGGTCTCGGTGAGCAGTTCGGCCGCACGCGCGGCCTGCCCCGGGGTCCCCGCGGCGGCGACCTGCGCGACCGCGCCCATCAGCTGCCCGACAAGTCCGCGGAGGTCGATCGCCTGCGCACCGACGTCCTGCTTGACGTCCGCCCACGGATCGCCCAGCTCGTCACGGTGATCCGTGACATACTCGGTGCCCGTTTCGGTCAGCTTCGCGGTCTTGCGACCCGCGACTTTCTCGATGAGGACGAGACCCTCGTCCTCCAGCTGTGCCAGCGCAGGGTAGATGGACCCCGGGCTCGGCCGCCAGATATCGTCGCTGCGCTCACGGATCTGCTGGATGAGTTCGTATCCGTGCATCGGCCGCTCGGTGAGCAGTAGCAGCACGGCGGCGCGCACATCGCCGCGCCTGCCCCGGCCGCCACGCCCTCGGCCGCGCCCGAAGTGCGGCCCGAAACCGGGTCCGAACCCAGGCCCGAACTCGTGCCGTCCACCGCGGCGAAACCGCCGCCCTGGCTCGAAGTCCTCGTGGCCCGGCAGCGGCCCGCGGCCACGCCGCCCGAATTCTCGATGTCCTTCGTGTTGCATGTCAGCCTCCCAAGGCTCTCGTGTTTTCATACTATCGACGATATATCGACAATGCATCGAGCGCAAGGGGCTCGGGAGTGAGCCGGACCTCGGTCAGCCAGCGAGTCGATCCAGTGCGGGCCGCGGGCCGCGGGCCCGAAACCCACCCTTCGGCCGCACGGCACCCGCAGGGCCGCGCCGAAGACACCTGAGCATCCCCAGGTCCAAGCAGCGATGCGGTCCACATGGAGGTCGTCAGCGCCACTGCAGCCGATAGCCGAGAACCGCCGCGACCCTGTCGACGAGAACCCACATGACGCCATACCCAGGCGTTCTGGCATGAACGACGACCACGTCCACACCGACCGATGGGTGGACACCGATCAAGCGCTCAGGAAACGAGCGAGTCGATCCAGCGCTCCAGCCGAGCCCCCTCGGCAACCATGAGCTCGGGTTCATGGAAGGCGTTGGTAAGCAACGAGATTCCCTGATAGGACGCGATCAACGCCACCGCGAGCTCGCCGGCATCACCGCGACCCATGGCCGCGAATTGCCGCTCGACCCAGTCGATCAATGCACGCATGCCGGTTGCCGCCTCGCGGTCGAGCCCGTCAGCGCGCTTGCCCAGCTCCACAGCCAATGTCCCAGTGGGGCAACCGAACTGCGCCACCACCTCCCGCTGATCAACCCAGCCGCGCACCAACGCCTTGAGCCGGTCCTGCGGTGTGTCGTGCTGTTCCAGCACAGTGATCAGATCCCGCAGATTCCGCGTGTGCGCGCCGAGCGCCGCCTGCACCAGCTGATCCTTCGTCTTGAAGTAGTAGTACACATTGCCCACCGGAACCTCGGCGGACCGGGCGATATCGGCGATCGTGGTCTTCTCGACGCCCTGCTCGTGAAACACCCGAGCCGCTGCGGCAGCGAGCCGCTCCCGCTTGCCCGCCTGCGGCGCCGCGCCAACTGAGTTAGTCACACAACTGACTATAGACAAGCCGGTGACCGTCGGCTAGATTTTAGTCAGCCAACTAACTAGGAGTGATCGTGATCGTAGTCGCCGGAGCAACCGGTAATGTCGGACGCACCCTCGTGCAGACCCTCGCCGACGCGGGTGAACAGGTGGTCGCAGTGTCCCGCGGGAGCCAGGACATCGCACTGCCCGACGGCGTGCGCCACCAACAGGCCGATCTGACCGATCTCGACACGCTCTCCCCCGTCTTCGCGGGCGCCAAGGCATTGTTCCTGCACGACACCGGTGCGAGTGCGCACCTGATGGACCCGCGGGCAATTCTCGAGCTCGCCACGGCCGGCGGAGTCGAACGGCTCGTGCAGCTGTCGTCCCAAGGAGTCGTCACCCGCGCACAGTCGGCCTCACACGGGAATCTGGGACGGTCCTTCGAGGACGCAGTCCGGGAGTCGGGTATCGAATGGACGATCCTCCGGCCCGGAGGATTCGCGTCCAACGCGTTCGCCTGGGTCGAATCGGTTCGTACCCAGCGGACCGTCGCCGCACCGTTCGGCGACATCGGCCTGCCGATCATCGATCCGTCGGACATCGCCGAGGTTGCCGCCGCGGTCCTGCGCGAGGCCGGTCATTCCGGACAGAGCTACGAGTTGACCGGTCCGGCCCTCAGCACACCGCGGCAGCGGGCAGCTGCGATCGGTGACGCCCTCGGCGAGCCGATCGAGTTCATCGAGCAGACCCGAGCCGAGGCGCGCGCACAGATGCTGCGGTTCATGCCCGAGCCAGTCGTCGAGACCACCCTGTCCATCCTCGGCGTACCCAACGCCGCTGAGCAGCGGATCAGCCCCGATGTCGAGAAAGTTCTCGGCCGCGCACCCCGCACATTCGCGGACTGGGCGCAGCGAAACATCGCCGCCTTCCGATAGTCCACAGGTCCGTGCGCACTGACTATCGCCGGTCGTTCAGCCGATATCGACGGGATCTATCTGGACGCGCAGAGGCGCGTCCGAGCGGTGAGTGCTGCGGATGGCTTGGGCAGCGGTGAGGGCGCGGGCCAGCGCGGCGCCGGAACCACGGTGGACACGCAGCAGCATGCGTTCGACCTCGGCGGGGGAATCGCCGGCGAAGGGCTTGCGGGCGCCGTCCGGGAGCGAGACCGGACCGAGCATGTCCACGCCCTCTGGAAGGATTGCGGTGGAAAGTAATTCGGCGATCGCATCGGAGGCGCCGTCGATCGCGGCCATCCGGACAGCTGGTGGGAAACCGACCTCGGCGCGGGCGCCGACCTCAGCGCGGGCGTGGCCTACCGGATCCCAGCGGACCAAGGCCTGCACGGTGGGTATCGAAGGCTCGGCCATCACGATGACCTGGCCCTGCGTACGGACCAGGGTGGCGGCCGACATCCAACGGCGCAGCGCATCCTCCGCGGCCCGCAGGTCGGCGCGGCTGAGGAGCGCCCATCCGTCGAGCAACAGCGCGACGCCATAGCCGCCGGGGACGATGGGTTCGGCGCCCACCGTCGCGACCACGACCTGCGGTCCCGGCTCCACGGTGTCGAGCATCGCACCGCCGCCGGAGCCGCGGATCGGCACGCCAGGAAATGCGCGCCCGAGTTCCTCCGCGGTGCGGGACGCGCCGATCACTACGGCGCGCAAGGCGCGTGACCCACAGGTGGTGCAGCGGAACGCAGCCTCGGCGATACCGCACCAGCGGCAACTTGGGCTCTGCGCGGCAGCGCTGGATTCGGCCGACGATCCTCGTTGTCCGCGCGCCTCCGGCAGTGCAAGGGGGCCGTTGCAGTGCCGGCATCGGGCCGGGGTGCGGCATTTCGCGCAGGCCAGCGCGGGTACGTACCCGCGCCGCGGCACCTGCACCAGCACCGGTGCCCCCTCCTTCAACGCGGAGCGGGCGGCCGCGAACGCGACACCGGGAATCCGGACGGCCCGAGCCACCGGATCGCGTTCGAGCGCGATGTCGCTGTCGCCGGGCGCGCTGATCCTGGGCGAGGCCGCACGCACCACGACGCGGTCGGCGACCAGATCGTGTGCCCACCCGGAATCGACCACTGCCTGGATCTCGGCGGTCCGGGCGAATCCGGCCGCGACGAACGCCGCACCGGTCTCGTGTGCGCGCAGCATCGCGACCTCACGCGCGTGCGGATAAGGTGCGCGCGGTTCGGCGTAGGTGTCGTCACCGTCGTCCCAGAGCGCGATCAGCCCGAGGTTCGCGGCGGGTCCGAACACCGTGCTGCGCGTGCCGACCACCACGCGTGCCGACCCACGCAGCACCGCGAGCCAGCGCCGGTATCTGGCCGCGGGCCCGAGACCGGCGGCCAGTCCGACCGCCGAATCTCCCACCAGCCGAACGCATTCCGCCAGCACGCGGTCGAGGTCGCGTTGGTCGGGCACCATGAGGATGGCACTGCGCCCCTGCCCGGCAACAACGGCGGCGAGCTCCGCGAGTCGACGCGGCCAGTCCTCGCCCGGTAGCGCCTGCCAGGCCGCGCGCGCCCCCTTCCCCTGCCCGAGTGCGGCCAGAAAGGCGGCGCCGTGGACGTACCGTTTCCACGGCGCGATGTCTACGTCGATGCTCGAAAGTGCCTGTGTCCTGCCTGCATCGCGGGGAGCGGCCGGTTCCATGGTCGACGCACCGGCCTCGAACGCGTCACCGTCGTCAGCAGCGAGCGGGCGTGACGGTTCGCCGGTTGCCGGGCCAACGGCATGCGGCACACCAGTGGCGTTCGCTCCAGCGGGTCGGGCGCCCGGCGGCTCCGTGACATCGCCGGATTTCGGCGCCGGCGCGCCTTCGGCTTCGATAGACGACTCACCATCGGCCTCGTTCGGTTCCGTCGATCCACTGGTGACGAAAGCGACCGAGGCAGCCGAAACACCTTGTCTCGCAGACGAATCGACCGACGCCTTCGCTCCCCCGGATTCCGTGCGGGCGTGCCGCGGCGGAATGGCCAAGCGGAGCACGTCGGCGCGGGTACCGGCGTAACGCGCGGCGACCGCGGTGGCGAGGGCCAGGATTTCCGGTGTCAGGACGCGCTCGCCGGACACGACGCGTTCGAGCTTGACCAGTTTGCCGCTGTGGTCGCTGCGCGCGAGCCGAGCGAGCAGGTAGCCGTCGACGAGGCGCCCCGCGAAACGGACGCGCACCCGGACCCCCGGCTGGGCGATCTCGTCCAGCTCAGGGGGAACCAGGTAGTCGAAGTCGCGGTCGAGGTGCGCCGGTGACAGCAGCGGGAGCACCCGGGCGACCGGGTGCGCCACGGTTGCGGGCCCCGTGGACGGACGGTCCCCCTGCGTGGCGGGGACGTCCGCCGCGGGTTCGTTCACTCGGACACGGTCGGGTTACAAGCCGATGGCCGCGCGCAGCTTGTCGGCGCGGTCGGTGTGCTCCCACGGAAGGTCGACGTCGGTGCGGCCGAAGTGGCCGTACGCGGCGGTCGGTGCGTAGAGGGGGCGCAGCAGGTCGAGATCGCGGATGATCGCGCCGGGGCGCAGGTCGAACACCTCGGTGATCGCCGTCGAGATACGCAACGGATCGACCTTCTCGGTGCCGAACGTCTCCACGAACAGACCGACCGGTGCGGCCTTGCCGATCGCGTACGCCACCTGGACCTCCACACGCTCGGCCAGTTCGGCCGCGACGACATTCTTCGCGACCCAGCGCATGGCATACGCGGCGGAGCGGTCCACCTTCGACGGGTCCTTGCCGGAGAACGCGCCGCCGCCGTGCCGCGCCATGCCGCCGTAGGTGTCCACGATGATCTTGCGGCCGGTCAAGCCCGCGTCGCCCATCGGGCCGCCGAGCACGAACTTGCCGGTCGGATTGACCAGCAGACGGATGTCGGAGGTGTCCAGGGGTGTGGGCAGTTCCAGGTCTGCCAGCACCGCGTCGACGACCTTCTCGCGGATATCGGGCGCGAGCAGGTTGTCCAGGTCGATGTCGGCGGCGTGCTGGGTGGAGATGACGACCGTGTCGAGGCGGACCGGGCGGTCACCTTCGTATTCGATGGTGACCTGGGTCTTGCCGTCCGGACGCAGGTATGGCAGCACGCCGGACTTACGGACCTCGGTGAGCCTGCGCGACAGCCGGTGCGCCAGCGCGATCGGCAGCGGCATCAGCTCGGGGGTGTCGATGGTGGCAAAGCCGAACATCAGGCCCTGGTCACCCGCACCCTGCCGCTCGATCTCGTCGTCGGAGCCGCCCACACGCGCTTCGTGCGAGGTGTCGACACCCTGCGCGATATCCGGCGATTGCGCGCCGATCGCGATATTCACACCGCAAGAATTGCCGTCGAAACCCTTTGCGGACGAGTCGTATCCTATTTCCAGCACTTTCTCCCGGACAATTCGCGGGATGTCCGCATAGGCCGACGTGGTGACCTCACCCGCGACATGGACCTGACCGGTCGTCACGAGTGTTTCCACCGCGACCCGGCTGCGCGGGTCCTCCGCCAGCAACGCGTCGAGGATGGAATCGCTGATGGCATCACAGATTTTGTCCGGATGACCTTCGGTCACGGACTCACTGGTGAAAAGCCGGCTGCCGGACGTGCGCACAGTTCTTCCCTCTCCCTCAACGGGTTGCTCGTATCGGCTTGCGACAGTAACGCGATGTCGCTACCGCGCAACCCTTACATTTCAGACTATTCCAAATCACCGAGTCCGCGAGTCCGTTGCCACGCCGTAGCCCAGAAGACTGAAATCACGGTGTCTTCACCGCGATGACGACACTACGGGGCGAACAACCATCCGATCAGCTGGCTGATCATGGCGAGTACCCAGGTGAACTCAGCGCAACAACGCGCTCAGCGCGTCGAGCACCCGGCTCGCGAGCAACGCCTTCGAGCCGTGATCGAGCGCCTGCTCGGTGCCGTCCGCGCCGAGCAGCCACCCGTCGTTGGTGTCCACCTCGAACGCCTTGCCCTCGCCGACCGCGTTGACCACCAGCAGGTCGCACCCCTTGCGGGCGAGTTTTGCCCGCGCGTGGGTGAGGACGTCGCCCTGCTCGTCGCCGGTCTCGGCGGCGAAGCCGACGATCGCGGTGCCGGGCAGCTGGCCGTCGCGCCGCGCCTGCACCAGGCCGGCGAGGATGTCATCGGTCTTGGTCAGCTTGATGACGTCGGGTTCGCCCGCACCTTTCTTGATCTTGGCGGCGGCCACATTGGTCGGCCGGAAATCGGCCACCGCGGCGGCCATGATCACCGCGTCGGCACCGACTGCGTGCTTGTCGACGGCGATCTTCAGCTGTTCGGCCGTCGTGATGTGCACCAGATCGACGGCGGCGGGAGCGGCCATCTCTATCGTGTTGCCCGCGATCAGCGTCACCTGGGCGCCGCGCTGGGCCGCCACTCGGGCGAGCGCGTACCCCTGCTTACCGGAGCTGCGATTGCCGAGGAAACGCACCGGGTCCAGCGGTTCCCTGGTGCCGCCTGCCGTGATGACGACCCTGCGGCCCTCCAGATCGCGCGGAATCGCGTCGGCGCGCTCCCTGAGCAGCGACGCGAGGCCGAAGATCTCCTCGGGCTCGGGCAGCCGTCCCGGACCGGTGTCGGCGCCGGTGAGCCTGCCCGCCGCGGGCTCCATGACGATCGCACCGTGGGCGCGCAGCGCCGCGACATTGGCGACGGTGGCTGGATGCTCCCACATCTCGGTGTGCATCGCGGGCGCGAACAGGATCGGACATCGGGCCGTCAGCAATGTGGCGGTGAGCAGGTCGTCGGCGCGGCCGGACGCGGCGCGCGCCATGAGGTCTGCGGTTGCCGGGGCGATGACCACGAGGTCCGCCTCCTGGCCCAGCCGAACGTGTGGAACCTCGGGCACATCCGCGAACACGCCGGTGTGCACCGGGTTCCCGGACAGCGCCTCGAAGGTCGCCTTGCCGACGAACTGCAGCGCCGACTCGGTGGGGATCACCCGAACCTGATGTCCGGTCTCGGTGAACCGCCGGACCAGTGCGCATGCCTTGTACGCGGCGATCCCTCCGCCGACGCCGACGACGATCCGTGTGGTCACTACGCCTCCGGCCTAGTCGTGGTTACTGCGAACCCGGGTTCGCCTCACTCGCCTTCGGAGTGCTCGAGCAGGTCGGAGTGGATTTCCCGCATCGCGACCGACAGCGGCTTCTCCTGCAGCCCCGGCTCGACCAGCGGGCCGACGTACTCGAGGATGCCGTCGCCGAGCTGGTTGTAGTAGTCGTTGATCTGGCGGGCCCGCTTCGCCGCGTAGATGACCAGGGCGTACTTGGACGAGGTGCGCTCCAGCAGCTCGTCGATCGGCGGGTTGGTGAGGCCGACCGGCGTGTCGTAGGCGGGCGCGGTATTGGTGTCCGTACTGCTCACTAGGGAGGCTCCTGCTGTATCGGATGTCGCATGAGCGGGGGGCCCTGCGTGGTTACGCAAGCTGCCTACTCCGGGCCCTGATCGCTCATGCGCAAGGTGGGGGTCACGAACTCGAATTCGTGCTAACGAACAACGATACCAACTGCTCACAGGCGCTGGTCACCTCGTCGTTCACGATAACGATGTCGAACTCGTCACAGGCCGCCAATTCGGTCCTGGCGGTTTCCAGTCGACGTTCGATCACCTCGGGGGATTCGGTGCCGCGCGACCGCAGGCGGGCCACCAGCTCGTCCCAGCTCGGCGGGGCGAGGAACACCAGAATCGCCTCGGGGATTGCCCGGCGCACTGACCGCGCGCCCTCCAGGTCCACCTCGACCAGCACCGGAAGGCCCTCCGCGAGGGCGGAGCGCACCGGCCCGGCCGGGGTGCCCGAACGCTGCAGCCCGCCGTGAATGTCCGCCCACTCGAGCAGTTCGCCCGCCGCGATCATCGCGTCGAACTCCGCCCGGGAGACGAACCGGTAGTCGAGGCCGTCGACCTCCCCGGGCCGGGGGGCCCGGGTCGTTGCCGACACGCTGAAGACCAGGTGGGGCAGTCGCTCGCGGACACAACGGACCACAGTGGACTTGCCCACGGCCGAGGGGCCGACCAGTACAACCAGCCGACCCTTCTGCGTGTGTTCGACCACCTTGTGTCAGGCGTCGAAGTCGAACCGGGCCAGCAGCGCCTTGCGCTGCCGATCTCCCAGTCCGCGCAGCCGCCGGGTGGGGGCGATCTCCAGCTCGCTCATGATTTCCGCTGCCTTGACCTTGCCCACCTTGGGCAGGGCCTCCAGCAGCGCCGACACCTTCATCTTGCCGAGGATTTCGTTGGTCTCGGCGTCGGTGAGGACCTGCTTCAAATTGGTGCCGCCACGCTTCAAGCGCTCCTTGAGCTCCGCCCGAGCGCGGCGAGCGGCAGCCGCCTTCTCCAAAGCAGCGGCGCGCTGCTCGTCAGTCAGCTGGGGAAGGGCCACGGTTCCTCCGTCTCATCGTTCATTGCATCAACTCCTGCCGGTAACCCGGCAGTCTCAGCGACCGTACCCACGACGTCCGCCGATTGCGAACCCACCCCCCAGGTCAGCGCATGATTCCGGATGCCGTAGACGCGTATACGGCACCCCGGCCACCCCGCCTCTGCGGCCTCCCGGATCGGGCCGCCGAACCCACGAAATACCCCGCCATCAGGGCTTTTTCGACAAACCGACTGGTTTGCGGAAGGGTTGCGACGGCGCGGCACGGCGCGCCAGCAACCAGTCAGGCGCCCTACCAGGAACTTTCTCGAAATTTTCCGCGTGTCGCGAGTTCTCGCCGCGTGTCGGGCGTCACACTGGGCGATGCGCGCCGCGATCTTGGGCCTCCGACGCCGTACAGACGACGCTGCGCCGACCCGGGGCGGTTGCTACATCCGTGGCACCCTCCGGTCCGCAAATCGGCCCAGAATGGCATATAGCCCTCGGCACGGGGCACATGTGTGCGTGCATCCACACTCGCAATTACCGGAGACGACCGAGGGCCGGCGCCTGCGCGCCGGCCCTCGAGGTCACTTCTGTAGGAACGCGAACGCGTCTTGAAGCGCGCTTACTCTCGCACGCAGTGCTGGGACAGTCGGTCCTTCGCGCAGAACCTCGCGCGAGACGTTCGGGACCACGGCCCGCAGCATCGGCTCGGGGACCAGGTCACGAATGGATTCCGGACCCCCGCCCTGGGCGCCGACGCCCGGCATGAGGATCGGGCCGTTGAGCGCGGAAAGGTCCGGCGCCTCGGTCAGCGTGGCGCCGACTACCACACCCACCGATCCGAACCCGGTGCCCGCGTTACGGGCCGCGGCCTCGTCGACCATCGTCTGAGCGATAGTGCGGCCTTCCGCCGTGACCACCCGCTGCACCTGCGCCCCTTCGGGATTCGACGTGGCCGCGAGCACGAAGACTCCGCGGTGGTTGATCTCGGCGAGCGTCAAAGCCGGTGCCAGCGAACCGAATCCGAGATACGGCGAGACCGTCACGGCGTCCGACCCGAGCGAACCGTCGCCCAACCAGGTGCGCGCGTAAGCGTCCATGGTGGAGCCGATGTCGCCGCGCTTGGCGTCGGCGAGCACCAGGGTCCCCGAGGCGCGCAGCACCTCGATGGTGCGCTCGAGCACGGCGATTCCGCCGGAACCGTGGGCTTCGAAGAACGCGACCTGCGGCTTGATCAGCGCGGCCAGGCCGTCGAAGGCCTCGACGCAGATCTCGGCGAACCGTTCGAGCCCCTCCACGTCCTCGGTCAGATCCCAGGATCGCAACAGTTCCGGATGCGGGTCGATGCCGACGCACACCGGGCCGAAATGCCGCATCGCATGCCGCAACCGGCTGCCGAAGCTCTTCATCCCGCCCGCTCCGTCCTGCCCAGGCGACTCACCCACGCAGCACCGAGTGCAGTTCCTGCAGCGATCGCACCCCGATACCGCCGTTGATGCCGGCCTCGATGCCCTGCACCGCGGCCGCCGCGCCCTGCACTGTGGTGATGCACGGAATGTTCACCCCGACAGCCGCGGTGCGGATCTCGTAGCCGTCCACGCGGGGCCCCGAGTTGCCGTAGGGGGTGTTGAACACCATGTCGATCTCACCGTCACGGATCTGCTCCACGATCGTCGGCTCGTCCGCGGGCCCTTCCTCGGAGTGCTTGCGCACTCGCTGGCACGGAATCCCGTTGCGGCGCAACATCTCCGCCGTTCCCTCGGTGGCGAGGATGCGGAAGCCGAGGTCGTGGAGCCGCTTCACCGGGAAGACCATCGCGCGCTTGTCCCGGTTGGCGATCGAGACGAACACGGTGCCCTCGGTCGGCAGCGAGCCGTACGCGGCGGTCTGGCTCTTGGCGAAGGCGGTGCCGAAGTCCGCGTCGATGCCCATCACCTCGCCGGTGGACTTCATCTCCGGCGACAGGAGCGAATCCACGCCGGAGCCGTCGGCGCGGGGGAACCGGTGGAACGGCAACACCGCCTCCTTCACCGCCACCGGGGCGTCCAGCGCGACGTGTCCGCCGTCGCCCTCGCTCGGCAGCATGCCTTCTTTGCGCAGCTCGGCGATGGTGGCGCCGAGCATGATCCGCGCGGCGGCCTTGGCAAGCGGCACCGCGGTGGCCTTGGACACGAACGGAACGGTCCGGCTGGCACGCGGATTGGCCTCCAGCACGTAGAGCACGTCGTCCTTGAGCGCGTACTGCACGTTGAGCAGGCCCTTGACACCGATGCCATCGGCGAGCGCGACGGTGGAGCGGCGCACCGCTTCGATATCGCTGCGGCCCAAGGTGATCGGCGGCAGCGCGCAGGCGGAGTCGCCGGAGTGGATGCCCGCCTCCTCGATGTGCTCCATCACACCGCCGAGGTAGACCTCCTCGCCGTCGCACAACGCATCGACGTCGATCTCGATCGCGTCCTCGAGGAACCGGTCGACCAGCACCGGGTGCTCCGGGCTGACCTCGGTGGCGCGCGAGATATAGCCCTCCAGGGACTTCTCGTCATAGACGATCTCCATGCCGCGCCCGCCGAGCACGTAGGACGGGCGCACCAGCACCGGGTAGCCGATCTCCGCGGCGATCTTCTCGGCCTGCGCGAAGGTAGTCGCCGTACCGTACTTGGGCGCGGGCAACCCGGCCGCGACGAGCACGTCGCCGAACTCGCCGCGGTCCTCGGCCAAGTCGATGGCGGCCGCGCTGGTGCCGACCACCGGAACGCCCGCCTCGGTCAACCGGTGCGCCAGACCCAACGGGGTCTGCCCGCCGAGCTGCACGATGACGCCCGCGACCCGACCGGACTCGGTCTCGGCGTGGTAGACCTCGAGCACGTCCTCGAAAGTCAGCGGCTCGAAATAGAGGCGGTCAGCGGTGTCGTAGTCGGTGGAGACGGTCTCCGGGTTGCAGTTGACCATCACGGTCTCGTACCCGGCCTTCGACAGCGTCTGCGCCGCGTGCACGCACGAGTAGTCGAACTCGATGCCCTGGCCGATCCGGTTCGGCCCGGAGCCGAGGATGATCACCTTGTCACGGTCGCGCTGCGGCGCGACCTCGGACTCCGCCGCGGGGTCGAGCTCGTAGGCCGAATAGTGATACGGGGTCTTGGCCTCGAACTCGGCCGCGCAAGTGTCGACTGTCTTGAAGACCGGGCGCACGCCGAGCCGGTGCCGCAACGCACGGACACCGCTCTCCCCGGCCAGCTCGGGCCGCAGCGCGGCGAGCTGACGGTCGGACAGGCCGTAGTGCTTGGCTCGCCGCAGCAGCGGCTCGTCCAGCACCGGTGCGTCGATGACCTCCTGGCGCAGCTCGACCAGGCCGGCCACTTCCGCCACGAACCAGGGGTCGATGCCCGAGGCGGCGGCCACGTCCTCGATGCTCGCGCCGAGGCGCAGCGCCCGCTCCACCTGGTAGATACGACCCTCGGTCGGGGTGCGCAGATCCGCCAGGACGGCCTCGACGGCCGCGGCGACCGCCTGCGGGTCGCCGCCTTCGGACGGAGCCCACTTTCCATCGTCTTGTGTCCAGAAGCCCGCGGCCTTGGTTTCCAGCGAGCGCAGCACCTTACCCAGTGCCTCGGAGAAGTTGCGACCGAGCGACATCGCCTCGCCGACCGACTTCATGGTGGTGGTGAGGGTGGGGTCCGCGCCGGGGAACTTCTCGAACGCGAACCGCGGCGCTTTGACGACCACATAGTCCAGGGTCGGCTCGAAGCAGGCCGGGGTTTCCTTGGTGATGTCGTTGACGATCTCGTCGAGCGTGTAGCCGATGGCCAGCTTGGCGGCGATCTTGGCGATCGGGAATCCGGTCGCCTTGGACGCCAGCGCGGACGAGCGCGACACGCGCGGATTCATCTCGATGACGATCAGGCGTCCGTCGCGGGGGTCCACCGCGAACTGGATATTGCAGCCGCCGGTGTCGACGCCGACCTCGCGCAGGATGGCGATGCCGAGGTCGCGCATCTTCTGGTACTCGCGATCGGTGAGCGTCATGGCTGGGGCCACGGTGACCGAATCACCGGTGTGCACGCCCATCGGGTCCACGTTCTCGATCGAACAGACCACCACGACGTTGTCGCGGCCGTCGCGCATCAGCTCGAGCTCGTATTCCTTCCAGCCGAGGATGGACTCCTCGATGAGTACGTTCGCCGTCGGCGAGGCGGCGAGGCCGCCGCCCGCGATGCGGTCGAGGTCCTCGTCGTTGTAGGCCATGCCGGAGCCGAGGCCGCCCATGGTGAACGACGGACGCACCACGACGGGAAAGCCGAGCTCGGCGACCGTCTCGCGGACCTCGTCCATCGTGAAGCAGACCCGCGAACGTGCGCTCTCGCCGCCCACCTCGGCGACGATGTCCTTGAACTTCTGCCGGTCTTCACCGCGCTGGATGGCCTCGAAGTCGGCGCCGATCAGCTCGACGCCGTACTTCGCGAGCACGCCGCGCTCGTGCAGCGCGACCGCGGTGTTCAGCGCGGTCTGCCCGCCGAGGGTGGCGAGAATGGCGTCGGGGCGCTCCTTCTCGATGACCTTCTCGACGAACTCCGGCGTGATCGGCTCCACGTAGGTGGAATCGGCGAACTCCGGGTCGGTCATGATGGTCGCCGGGTTGGAATTCACCAGCGACACGCGCAGGCCCTCGGCCCGTAGCACCCGGCACGCCTGGGTGCCGGAGTAGTCGAATTCGCACGCCTGGCCGATGACGATCGGGCCAGAGCCGATCACCAGGATGTGCTCGAGATCCTCGCGACGAGGCATCAGGCTCCTTCCATGAGACCGGCGAAACGGTCGAACAGATATGCGGCGTCGTGGGGCCCGGCGGCCGCCTCCGGGTGGTACTGCACGGAGAACGCGCGGCCGTCGACCAGCCGGACGCCTTCGACCGTGCCGTCGTTGGCGCAGACATGGCTCACCTCGGCCGTGCCGAACGGGGTGTCGAACCGCTCGCCCTGCTCGCCCTCCAGCGCGAACCCGTGGTTCTGCGCGGTGATCGAGATCCGGCCGGTCTCGTGTTCGATCACCGGAATGTTGATGCCACGGTGGCCGAACTTCATCTTGTAGGTGCTGCGGCCGAGCGCGCGGCCGAGGATCTGGTTGCCGAAGCAGATGCCGAACATCGGAATTCCCCGCTCCAGCACAGCACGGGTCAGCGCGACCGCGCCGTCGGCGGTGGCCGGGTCGCCGGGGCCGTTGGAGAGGAATACACCGTCGGGCTTCAGCTCGAGGAGCTGATCCAGCGGCGTGTTCGACGACACCACATGCACCCGCATACCGCGCTGGGCGAACATGCGGGGGGTGTTGGTCTTGATGCCGAGGTCGACCGCGGCGACGGTCCGGCGGTACTCGCCGCCCGGCTCGATCGTGTACAGCGCATCGGTGCTCACCTCGCCGGCCAAGTCGGCGCCCAGCATCGAGGGCTGACCGTTGACCCTGGCCAGCAGCTCGTCGGCGGCGGCGAGCGCGTCCCCGGAGAAGATGCCCGCCTTCATCGAGCCGCGGGTGCGCAGGTGGCGCACAAGCGCACGGGTGTCGATGCCCGCGATGCCGACGACGTCCTGACGCTCCAGCTCGTCCGGGAGGGTGGTGGTGGCCCGCCAATTGGACGCACGCCGCGCCGGATCGCGCACCGCGTATCCGGCCACCCAGATCTTCGAGGACTCGTCGTCTTCGTCGTTCCAGCCGGTGTTGCCGATCTGCGGCGCGGCAGCCACCACGATCTGGCGGTGGTAGGACGGGTCGGTCAGAGTCTCCTGGTACCCCGTCATCGCAGTGCAGAACACCGCCTCACCGAGCGTTTGGCCCATGGCGCCGTAGGCTCGGCCGCGGAACACCCGGCCGTCCTCCAGCACGAGCGCTGCTTCACCTGTCATTCCTCGTCATCTCCCGTCATCGTCCTGGCCTGATCCGCCGTCGGATGCTGCGTCCAAACCGGGTAGACCGACTTGTCGTCGCCGCGGAAACCGGTATCGACCTCTGTCCCCGTGGGCAGCTTCCAGCGAATGACCAGCACACCATCTTGCGTCATCACCTTGCCCGCGTGGCCGCGTTCGGTGCGCACGGCCGTGATGGACTCCTGCGGAATCCACAGCACCGTCGCGCCGTCGCGTTCGAGCAGAATCCCCCGTTCGAACCGCGTGAGTTCCGCTGTGGCCCGGAAACCCAAGTCGCCCACCGTGATCCGGTCCTGCCAACTGGGCGCGATGGTGCTGCCGAGATAGAGTCCGGTGGTCGGCTCCAGCACCTGCGCGCCCAGCTCAGCGGGCACGGCGGGAAGTTCACCGATGCGCGCCTCCTGACGCGCCGCCCGGTTCTGCCAGCCCCGGTACATCAGCCAGAGGCCGACGACGAACAGCGCCAGCAGGCCGACCACCCACAGCGTTCTTTCCACTCACGAACCTCCTGTACTCGATCTGCGACGCTCCCGGTGCCCTGCGTGGTCACGCTCCGCTACCGCCTCCGGGCCCATCGCTCGCGCCGCGGTACTCGATCTGCGACGCTCCCGGTGCCCTGCGTGGTCACGCTCCGCTACCGCCTCCGGGCCCATCGCTCGCGCCGCGGTGTCCCGCGGGATACCCGCACACGGTCGGCTTCGATGAGCGAGTGCGCCATGATCGCTCATCTACGCCTCCGCACGGTTCCCCGCCGCTTTGCCTTCGCGCGCGGTCACCCGGCCCCGCAACAGGGTCGCTGTCACTCGGGCCGGGAACGTCATCGCCTCGAACGGCGTGTTGTTCGAGATGCTGGCGAGTTCGGCACCGCGCACCGTCCAGGTGGCGTTCGGGTCGACCAGCGCGAGGTTGGCCGGCTCGCCGACCTCGAGCGGCCTGCCGTGCTCGTCGAGGCCGACGACCTCGGCGGGGCGCTCGCTCATCACTCGCGCGACACCGCGCCAGTCCAGCAGCCCCGGCTCGACCATGGTTCGCACGATGATCGACAACGCGGTCTCCAAGCCCAGCATGCCGGGGCGGGCCGCGGCGAACTCGCAGCACTTGTCCTGTTCGGCGTGTGGTGCGTGGTCGGTGGCGACGCAGTCGATGATCCCGTCGGCCAGCGCCTGCCGCAGCGCGGCAGCGTCGGAGGCCTCGCGCAGCGGCGGGTTGACCTTGTTCACCGCGTCGTAGGTCTCCAGCCGCGAGTCGTCCAGCAGCAAATGGTGCGGGGTGACTTCGGCGGTGATCGAAATGCCCTGCGACTTGGCCCATTTCACCAATTCGACAGTGCCCGCGGTGGAGGCGTGGCAGATGTGCACCCGCGCACGCGCGTCACGAGCCAGCAGCGCATCGCGCGCGACGATCGACTCCTCGGCCGCGCGCGGCCAGCCCGCCAGCCCGAGCCGGGCAGCGGTGGGGCCCTCGTGCGCGACGGCGTCCTTGGTCAGCCTCGGCTCCTCCGCATGCTGGGCGATGAGCACGCCGAGCGAGTTCGCGTACTCCAGGGCGCGGCGCATGATCAGCGGGTCGTAGACGCAGTGGCCGTCGTCGGAGAACATGCGCACCGCCCCCGCGCCCGCGGCCATAGTGCCCATCTCGGCGAGTTGCTTCCCCTCCAGCCCGACCGTGACCGCACCGACCGGGTACACGTCGACCAGGCCGACCTCTTTGCCGCGCCGCCACACGTGGTCGGTGACGACCACCGAGTCGGCGACCGGGTTGGTGTTGGCCATCGCGAATACCGCCGTGTACCCGCCGAGCGCGGCGGCGGCGGAACCGGACTCGATGGTCTCGGTGTCCTCACGGCCCGGCTCGCGCAGGTGAGTGTGCAGGTCGACGAAGCCGGGCAGCAGGATCTGTCCCCGCGCGTCGATGACCTCGGCGTCCACAACCCCGAGATCCGTGCCGATGTTGCGGATCTCGCCGTCGGCGACGAGCACGTCGACCGGCTCGCCCTCGCCGTACAGCAGCGTGCCCTTGATCAGCACTGTGGTGTTCATCGTTCGCTCACTCATACGAGGGCCTCCTGTGTCCCGACGAGCAGGCGGAACAGGACAGCCATGCGCATGTGCACTCCATTTGTGACCTGTTGCAGCACAGCGGCTTTCGGAGAATCCGCGACCGAGGACGCGATCTCCATACCGCGCAGCATCGGGCCGGGATGCAGCACGACGGCATGGTCGTCCAGCAGCGCCAGCCTGCGCTCGGACAGTCCGTAGTTGATCGAGTATTCCCGGGCCGACGGGAAGAACCCACCATTCATTCGCTCGGCCTGCACCCGAAGCATCAGCACCGCGTCGGCACCGATCACCTCGGCGTCCAAGTTGTGCGAAACATGGGCAGGCCAGGTCTCGACGCCGACCGGCAGCAGTGTGCGCGGCGCGACCAGCACTACCTCGGCGCCGAGCGTGGCCAGCAGGAAGACGTTGGACCTGGCGACCCGGCTGTGCAGGATGTCGCCGACGATGACGACCCGCTTGCCCTCGATGTCGCCCAGCCGCTGCCGGAGGGTGAGCGCGTCCAGCAGTGCCTGGGTGGGGTGCTCGTGGGTGCCGTCACCCGCATTGACGACGGCCGGACCGCAGGCGCGTCCTTCCGAGACCGCCCACTCGTCCAACCAGCGCGCGATCTGGTGCGCCGCGCCGGAGGCCGGATGCCGCACGATCAGCGCGTCGGCACCCGCGGCGTGCAGGGTCAGCGCAGTGTCGCGCAGCGATTCGCCCTTGGAGACCGAGGAACTGCTCGCGCTGACGTTGATCACGTCCGCGCTCATCCACTTGCCGGCAACCTCGAACGAGACCCGGGTGCGGGTGGAGTTCTCGTAGAAGACCGTCATCACGGTGCGCCCGCGCAGCGTGGGCAGCTTGCGCACTTCGCGGCCGAGCAGGGCCTGTTCGAACCGTTCGGCTTCGTCGAGCAGTTCGGTCGCGGCGGTGCGATCGAGGCCGGCGACGGTCAGCAGATGCCTCACGCCCGCACCTCCGTGGCCGTCACCCGGGCGGCCACGAGGGGCGGGGCTTCGCGCGTGCGGTCCATCCGCGTGCGGTCCCGGTCCATCTACGCCTCCTCTTGGCGCAGGTAGACGCCGTCGCGACCGTCGTGCTCGGTGAGCAGCACCGAGATGTCCTCGGAGCGGTTGGTCGGCACGTTCTTGCCGACGTAGTCGGCGCGGATCGGCAGTTCGCGGTGGCCCCGGTCGATCAACACCGCGAGCTGCACGCCACGCGGGCGGCCGAGATCGCGCAGGCCGTCGAGCGCGGAGCGGACGGTGCGACCGGAGAACAGGACGTCGTCGACCAAGACGACAAGCGCGTCCTCGATGCCGCCCTCGGGCACCGAGGTGCGCTCCAGCGGCCGGTGCGGCCGACTGCGCAGGTCGTCGCGGTAGAGGGTGATATCGAGGGAGCCGAGGGCCGGGCGGACGCCGGAGAACTCCTCGATCTTGTCGGTGAGCCGCGCGGCCAGCGTGGTGCCCCGGGTGGGAATGCCGATCAGCACCACGCGCGGCGGGTTCGGCTCGCCCGCGTCCACCGCGGTCTTCTCGATGATCTGGTGCGCGATGCGCGCGATGGTCCGGCCGACATCGGAAGCCGACAACAGCTCCCGCCCCGCCTCCACCCACTCCGGGGTGTGTCGCTGCGATGTCTCGCCAGCGCCGGACTTGGCGGCCCGCTCTTCGGGCACAACCATGCCGACCTCCTTCCCCGCCTCACCGGACGGTCCGTTAAAGGATGTCTTACGGCAAGCAGCCTAGCAGCGCCCACTTCCGCGCTTTCACCAGGCATATCGCGTTGTGAGCCAGGCCACGGACACGGCTGTGCGCCCTGTCACCCCACCCAATAACTAGCACATATGTTCGATCAGCGATACCCTCGAAGGCATGTCGCCACCACTGCAGGGATCGCTGCTCGACGGGTTCGGTGCGATCGAATTCGGCCCGCTGCGCGAGTTCCACAGAAACGTGCTGGACCACGGCGCCTGGGTCGATGTGCTGCCCGGATGGCTCTCCGGCGCGGACGCACTGTTCGACCGGCTGGTCGGGAACGTGCCATGGAAAGCCGAGCGCAGGCCGATGTATGACCGAGTGGTCGACGTGCCCCGGCTGTTGAAGTTCTACGAGGAACACGAACCGCTGCCGGATCCGGCACTGGCCGACGCACGCACGGTGTTGAGCGAACATTATCGGCGCGAACTCGGCGAACCGTTCCGGACGGCCGGGCTGTGCTACTACCGGGACGGGCGTGACAGCGTCGCGTGGCACGGCGACACCTTCGGCCGGGGCGCGACACACGACACCATGGTCGCGATCGTGTCGATCGGGGCGCCGAGGGCGCTGCTACTGCGGCCGCGCGGCGGCGGTGCGAGCATCAAATACCTTGTGGGACATGGTGATCTGCTGGTGATGGGCGGCTCGTGCCAGCGGACGTGGGAGCATGCCGTGCCGAAGACACGCAAACCCGCCGGACCGCGGATCAGCATCCAATTCCGGCCACGCGGCGTTCGGTAGTTCGTTGCCCGAACGTATTCTCGCGTGTCACCCGGCGACGTTAGATTGGCAGCATGAGCAATCCAGGGGCGGGGGTCTTGGCCGTGATGCCGCTGCACACGATCAGCGAGGTCTACGGCGAGTCCGGGCTGCGTGACCGACTTCTACTGGAAATCGCCGAGCTGCCCGACACGGACCGCCTCGCCGCCGCGCTCGACCTGGCGGCCGATCTGCACCGCGAGGACCGCTACGGACGCGAGCCGTACCTCAACCATCTGCTGCGCGTGGCGATTCGGATCATCAGCCATTACGAGGTTCGCGACCCCGACGTGGTCGCGGCCGGACTGCTGCACGACGCGGTGGAAGACCACGCGGCCGAGTTGGCCGCGGACCGTACCAGCCCGGCCGCACCGGCCGCGCTGCGCGAGCTCACCGAGCGGTTCGGCGAGCGGGTGGCCGAGCTCGTCGCCGCGGTGACCAATCCCGAACCCGACCCTTCGATCGACCGGCACGCCCAGTACCGCCGGCATGTGGTGGCAAACCTGGACCGCGATCCGTGGGCTCGGATCATCAAGCTCTCCCACTTCACCGACAACGGCGTCGGCATCCTCTACGCGACCGGTCCCGCGATGCCCAAGCTCGCCGCCAAGTATCGCCCACTCACCAAGGTGTACCGCGAGTTGGTCCACCGGCCCGACACGCCCTTGGCCGACCACGTCAGGCAGCACATCCTCAACCAACTCGACCGTGCGGACGAGCGATTCGACGCCATTCTGGCTCGGGACTGAGCCCCGGAATCGACCCGGATCACCGAACCCGCGGCCGAATTCCGCTGCGGCGCAGTCCCTGTTCGGACGTCCGACGCGTTCACGTCCACACCGGTCGCGCGAGTGAAAGGCTGGGAAACCACCATCGGACGAAGCGGGAGATCTTGCGGCACAGACGAATCGAGCTGTTCTTCACAGTGCCGGCAGCGGCGGCCTATCTCGCCGCGACGGCGACGCTGGTCGCGACAGGGCACACCGCACTGCGCTACTCCGCCGATCATGACGACACACTGCCGCTGTGGGCGGCGTGGGCGCCGGTGCTCGGCGGACTCGCCATCGCCTCGCTGGTGCCGCCCGCAGCTTCCGAGAGGGCACAGCCCTCAGGCGCGAACGAGTCGGTGACCGTCCAGCAAGCATCGTGGTTGTTCGCACTCGGTCTCACCTTCGCCGTCGCCCTATACCTCTCCCCCGGCGACGATCTGTGGTTCATCGGCCTCAAACTTGCTCTGCTGCTTGCGGTTCCGCTGCTCTTGCGGCTCGCCGCCTGGCGTGAGTGGTATCGTGTCGACACGCACGGGCGCTGGCTGCGCGCGACCCCGGCGGTCCTGACGTTCGTGGCGCTGGCCAGCCTGCTCGGTCCAGGATTCAACGGCAGACCGCCGGATCCGGTGACCGTGCTGGTGGTATTTCTGGTGAACGCGGTTCTGGAGGAAATCTTCTACCGGATCTGGCTGCAGACCCGACTGGAGGCGATCTGCGGCCGCTGGCCCGCCATCATGTCGACCGCACTACTGTGGGCGTCTTGGCACGTAGCGCTGCACGGCGGCGCCGGATTCGCCGGCGATCTGGCGACCGTGGTGGTCCGGCTCGGCGTCGACGGACTCTTCCTCGGCTACCTGTGGTCGCGCTACCGCAATCCCTGGCTGCTGTTCGTGGTGCACGGACTGATCAACGCGCCGATCACCATGCTCGTGTCGATGGCATGAGCGAGCGAACAACAAGCACGGCCGAGCATCGCTCGGTCATGACGGAGCCGAGCGCCAGCGAGGTGCAGTCATGACCGGTTATGCCGCGCGCAGCACCGATTCGACCAATTCGCGGACCCCGGCCAGCAGCCGATCGGTCTCGCCTGCGCGGACCATGCGTGGCACCAGCTCGCCGCTGAGCGAGCCGAGCAGCAGTCGGCCGACCACCTCGGCGTCCAGATCCGGACGCGCCTCGCGCAGCAGGGTGGTGATGTGGTTGTCCCAGAACGCGTGGAACTCCGCGGTCCGTGGATGCGGTGGCACGGTGCGATAGGCGGCCATCAGCTCGGAGTTGTCGACCACCAACCGCGCCATCGCATCGAAGTAGGCGATCAGGCGCGTATCGGCGGGCGCGCCAGGCCCCAGCGGCGGCGGGCCGCTGGTGATCGCGTTCATCAGAGTGAGCGCGCTCTCTGCGACCATCTCGTGCAGCAGCCCGGCGCGATTGCCGAAACGGTGAAAGATTGTCCCCTTCCCCACGCCGGCGGCGGCCGCCACGCGGTCCATCGTGATCGCCTCGGCGCCGTGCTCGGCGAGCAGCGCGGTGGTCGCGTCCAGGATCGCGCGCCGGTTGCGCGCCGCATCCGCCCGTTCCCTCGGTCGCCCGTCGGTCATCGCTCCCGCTTTCATTGACAAGTTGACCAACGGTCCATATCGTTGCGAGCGCAACTGGACCGACAGTCAACTTATGGAGTTCGTGATGCAGGCAATCGTAATGACGGCGACCGGAGGACCGGACGTGCTCGTCGCTGCCGAGGTCCCGGCCCCACAGGCAGGTACCGATGAGGTGGTGATCCGCGCCGAGGCGATCCCGGTGCTGTTCCCGGAGACCAAGCTGCGCTCCGGCGAGTTCCCGCTCGGCGCGCGGCCGCCGCTGGTGTTCGGGTTCCAGGCCGCCGGCGAGGTCACCCAGGTCGGTGCGGACGTCGATCCCGCCCTGATCGGGCAGCGAGTCGTCGTAGGCACCAAGGGTTTCGGCGCCTACGCCGAGTTCGTCGCCGCGCAGGCGGATTCCGCGGCGCCGATTCCGGACGGATTGTCCTCGGTGGACGCGGCGGCGGTGCTGATGAACGGGTCGGTGGCGATTCCGCTGTTGGAGACCGCCGCGCTCACCGGGGCCGAGACGGTCCTGATCGAGGCGGCCGCCACAGGCGTCGGCAGCGCCCTGACCCAGCTCGCCAAGGAGTATGGCGCGGCCCGCGTCATCGCGACGGCCGGTGGCCCCCGGAAGGCGGAACAGGCCCGCAACCTCGGCGCCGATCAGGTGATCGACCACAATGACCCGGCGTGGACCGCCGGGCTACGCGAAGACCTCGGCAGCGCAACCGTGGACGTGGTCTTCGATTCCATCGGCGGCACATCCGCCCTGGACCTGCTCGACCTCATGACGCCGCTGCGCGGCCGGATGATGGGCTACGGCTGGCTATCCGGTGCACCCGCGCAGGTATCGGCGATCGATCTGATCAAGCGCGGCCTCACCTTCACCGGTTGCGCCGGACCCGCCTGGCTGGGCCGGGTAGCACAGGCCCGCGGCGGCGTTCTGGCCCTCGCGGCCGAGGGCAGACTGGATCCGCTGGTCGAAGCGGTGCTGCCGCTGGACCAAGCGAGCCGGGCACACCAGCTGCTGGAGGATCGGACGCCGCTGGGCAAGATCGTGCTACGTCCAGGGCTCAGCGGCTCGTAGGAGCGGCCACTCGGCCGTCCACAAGAAGGGGCGACGCGATTGCGGACCAACGCGAGCAGGCGGCAATCGTCGTTAGGGTGGGTTTCGTGCGGACTTCTCTGGGACCCCATATCAGTGCAGCCAATGCGCTGACAGCGCGATGGTGTGCGGAGGTACGCGAGGGCGACTTCGCGGTGTCCGGCGCCGGGGTGTGGCCGTTGCTGGCGTTGCTCGCTTCCGCGGCCGAAGGTCCGGCGCGGGACGAGTTGGCGGAGGCGGTCGGAGTGCCCGCGGAGGCGGGGCAGGAGGGGGCGCTGCGGTTGCTGCGCGACCTCGATCACGCGGAGGCGGTCTCCGCGGCGCTCGGCATGTGGGTGCGGCATGATCTTCCGCTGCACGAGGCGTGGTCGGGGCGGTTGCCTATGGGCACCGTCGCACGGTTGGACGGGCAGGACTTTCTCGACGCCTGGGCGGCCCGGCATACCGACGGGCTCATCGAGCGGTTCCCGCTCGCGGTGGACCCGGACGCACTGCTGGTCCTCGCGACGGCGCTCGTCGCGAAGACCCGGTGGCGCGTGCCGTTCGAGGTCGGCACACTGCTGCCGAAGGACGGCCCGTGGCAAGGACATCGCGGACCCGGGTTGTCGCGCACGAGCAATGATCTGGGCAACGCCGTGATCCTGGACGCGCCCGAGCCTGTCACGCGTGTCGTCGTCGAGGGGGTCGCCGACCTCGACGTGCACCTCCTGCTCGGCGCGGGCGCTCCCGGTGGCGTCCTCGGAACGGGCCTGGCAGCCTTGGCCGACGCGGTGCCGATCCGCACCGATCTGCCGGTCGGGATCGAAGCGCCGGGGCTGACCGTGCGCACCGAGACGGTCATGTCGAACACGGACCAGCTGCGGATCCGACTGCCGCCCTTCGAGATTCGATCGAGGCACGATCTGCTCGCCGGATCCGACCTGTTCGGGCTGGCCACCGCGGCCGACTGCACCCGTGGTCATTTCCCCGCGATCTCCACGGTGCCGCTGTGTGTCGGCCAGGGGGCTCAAGAAGTCCTCGCACGGTTCACGCACGAGGGTTTCGAGGCTGCCGCGGTGACCGCGTTATCCCTGCGCTACGCCAGCGCGGTACTGCGGCGACAGCGCGTGACCGTTGTCTCCGCGACATTCGACCGGCCGTTCGGCTTCCTCGCCGTACACCGGCCGACGGGCATGGCGGTCATCGCGGGATGGGTTGCCACACCGCCGGATTCGCCGCCCGCTACCGACAGTTCGCGGTAGCCGGGAAGCTCCTGGAGCAGATCGCAGAGTCTGGCACGAGACGGCGGGGTCAGGCCGGACGGCGGGCGAAATCCGGCGCGTGCTCCGGGAGAGCACCGCGGGCAACCAGGAACGGTAGGACGCTGCGCAACACCGGAGCCCGGCGCATGATGCGGACCGGCAGTGGTGCGCGCGGGGCGGTAGCGATGTCGATCCGTCCGTCGAGGGCGGGGGCGATCGCGCCGGCGTGCAGGAAGCGCTGCATTCCCTGCGTCACAACAGTGGGGAAGGTCCTCCGTCGCTGCACCTTCGCCAGCTCCCTGGTCCCGACCGTGCCGGCGAGCAACGGCGCGACCAGAATTCGCGCCGCCGCTACGGCGTCCTGCACCGCCAGGTTGATGCCGACACCGCCGACCGGGGACATCGCGTGTGCCGCGTCGCCGAGGCAGAGCAGACCGTTCGTGTACCACTTGGTCAGGCGGTCGAGCTTCACCTCCAACAGCTTCACCTCGTCCCAGCTGGTCAGCACGTCGACGCGGTCGCGAAGCCAGGGCACGGCGTCGGCCATGGTGCGCATGATGCCCTCGACCGGACCGCGCCGCGCGACCTCGTCGGCGCCCTTGGCGATCAGCGTCGCACATTGCCAGTAATCGCCACGGTCGAGCAGCACCGCCGCGCGGTGGGCGGTGACGATCGGAAGCGCGCCCGCCGGGTCGGTCTCGGCGCGCGGCAGGCGAAACCACCACACATCCATCGGGGTGGGCCACTTCCTGCTCGGCAGTCCCGCGGCGGCCCGCAGCACCGAGGCGCGTCCGTCGCAGGCCACGGTGAGCTCGGCCTCGATGGTGCCGGTCGCGCCGTCGGCGGTCCGGTAGGCGACGCCGCTCACCTTGCCGTCGGTCCAGATCAAGTCGGTGGCCTCGGTGGTCATCCGCAGCCGGAAGGTCGGCTCCGGCTCGGCGGCGCGCGCGAGCAGGTCCAGCAGATCCCATTGCGGCACCATGGCGATGTACTTGTGCTTGCCCGGCAGGTTCTTCAGCGTGGCCAGGGTCTGCATGCCGCCCGCGGTCGGCAGCTGTACCTGATCCACCTTGCGCGCAGGCAGTTTCGCGAACTCCGCGCCGAGCCCCAGCTCATCGAGCAGGTCGAGCGTGGTGGGGTGCACGGTGTCCCCACGGAAGTCACGCAGGAAGTCTTTGTGCTTCTCCAGCACCGTCACGCCGACTCCCGCGCGTGCCAGCAGCAGTCCGAGGATCATTCCGGCCGGCCCACCGCCGACCACCAGGCAGGTCGTGCGTTCCATCGACTGTCTCTCCCTAGGTCGCCGCCGCAAAGGTGTCGCCTGCTCGAGCAAATCCTAGTGCCAGGCGTGCCGCACCGGACCGGATCGAGGGCGGTCCGCGGGAAACTCAGCCGATATCCCTGCGCAGGGCGAAGAAGTACGGCTCGGGCACACCGCGTAGGTCCATCACACCGAGCAGGGTGTGCTCGTCCGCGCGCCGGAAGTGATCGATGATCGGCAGATGGTCGTAGACCATCGCGGCACTGGCCACGCCTCGGTACTCGACGTTGCGCAAACGCGCTGTGGGTCTGCGGGTTCGCAGCGCGGGCCGCAGATAAGGCAGCATCCTGCGCATGGCGCGCACACCCGACAGCGGCACCCGACCGGCCAGCCCCAGCGGAATCCGGCGCGGATCGACGGGGAACACAGTGTCGCGCGCGGTGAAGAGCAACGGGTGCACGTCGTCCGGCCCGTCGAACTGCTTGCCATACCATCCGGAGGCGACGAGTACGCCGTCGAACGAATGTCCGGTTGGTAGTTCGTCGCCGCGCCAGCGTCCGGTCGTGATCTCCTCGACCCGGGCCGCAGGCAGGCGGTCGAACAGCGCCCATGCCTCCGCCGCAGTGCGGATGTTCATCGCATTCAGCTCGTTCGCGGCCATGGCTCCACTCCTCACGGATAGCAACATTGCGAGAGATACTCTATCTGTCTCTCGGAGACTCGATGACGGGCCAGAAGAAGCCGATGATGTTGCCATCGAAGTTGTATCGGCCGCCGGGCCGGAGCACAGTCCAGCCCTCCGGCAGGTCGAGCAGTGCGGCCGGGATCGCGGGCCCGCCATCCCGGTCCACGTCAGCGGGAGAATCCAGAGGATCGCGTGACCGTCGGCGCCGCCGGCCAGCGGTTCACCTGACCGATGGAACGCCGACGACCAGACGTGGAGCTTGCGCGTGCGCAGCCGCACAACGGGATCGCGCCGCCGGTAGCCATGATGCGCGGCCGCCCACCCGGCTGTGTCACACCAACAGTAGGGCCCAGGCCGAAGGTACAAAGCCCAGCCGAAATATTGCATGATGGCGAGCGTGTCTCAACAGGTCGAATCCTCCGAGCGGACCCCGTCCTCGCGGGCCATGACGCCGTCGTCCGGCCCGAAGGGACGGCTCAGCGTCCTCGATTGGGTCCGGCTCGCGTTGTTGGTGGCCGGACTGCTGTGCGTGCTCACGGGGCTGCTGCCGCGGGCGGAGGCCGCCGCGAACATGCGCCGCATCGGCCCGCTACTGCTGTTCCTCGGCAGCGTGATCGTGCTCGCCGAGCTGACCAGGCAGGCCAAGGTCTTCGACGTCATCGCCCATCGCCTCGCGATCCTCGGTCGCGGCCACTACCCGGCGCTGTTCTTCCTGTGCGTGCTGTTCGCCTCGGCCACCACGATCCTGCTGAACCTCGACACCACCGCCGTGCTGATCGCACCCGTGATGCTGGCGCTCGCGGCGCCCGCCCGGATTCCGCCGCTGCCGTTGGCCATGACCACCCTGTGGCTGGCCAACACCGCGAGTCTGCTGCTTCCGGTCTCCAACCTCACCAATCTGCTCGCCGCCGACCGCGTGGCACTGACCGCGACCGGGTTCGCGGCGAGAATGTGGGCACCGCAACTGGTTTCGATCGGCGTGACGATGCTGTGCCTGTGGATCTGGTATTGGCGGCGCGGACGACGCCAGGCGGACCGCTACGTGCTACCCGAGCCGATCCACCCAGCGAACTTTCGGGAACGCGCCCTGCTGTGCACTACGGCGGCAGCATGTTTGCTCTTCATCCTCGCGATCCCCCTCGTCGGCGACCGAATCGGCATCGCGGCCGCCCTCGCCGCTGTCATCGCGGTGGCGGCCTTCGCCGTGTTCGACCGCGCCGCGCTGCGGCTGTCGCTCATACCGTGGCAGCTGCTCGCCTTCGTGATCGGATTGTTCCTGGTGGTGCCGACCCTCAGCCGATTCGGCCTCGATGACCTGATGCGTGCACTGATCGGCACCGAACCCGGTGCGGCAGGCGCCTACCGATCCGCCGCGGCAGGCGCTGCCCTCTCGAATCTCGCCAACAACCTTCCTGCCTACACCGCGGGCGAGGCGGTCGTCCCCGCGGCGAACCGGAATCAGCTACTCGCGTTGCTGATCGGCACCAACATCGGATCGGTCGTCACGCCGTGGGCCTCGCTCGCGACGCTGTTGTGCCTGGAATTCTGCCGGACACACAACGTGCGCGTCCCCATGCCACGGTTCGTCCTCACCGGCATCGCCCTCGCCGTCGTCGCCACGACCGGCGCCGTCGTAGCACTGCTGGTCACGGGCTAGCCGAGCTCGGGGCCGAGACCGCCATCGCGTCGGCTCCGAGGATCTCCGATTGCACCCGCAGCGGGCGCTGTTCGCACCGCGTTCTCCACGCAGACCCGCAGCGTGATCGTACGGATGTAGGTTCCGGCGCCACCTTTGAAGATCTACTGCTCGGTGCCGCACCGGGCCGGCGTGCTCGCATCCCGAACGCGACAAGCTCACAGAGTCTGCGGCGGAACCGAACTCAGTTCGGAGTGGTGATCTCCCACTCGTAGACCGTGAGTTCCGAGGAGCCGGTGGTGTGCACGGGATCGGTGAACGCGATTTCCCGTGCGGCGTCGAGGTTTTCGGCGAAGATCACGTACGCGCCGCCGGTATCGTCGGTGAAACGGCCACTCTCCTGCAGCTGCCCCCGCTCAACGAGCTGCTTCAGGAATTGCTTGTGCGGCTCGATCACGGCGGTATCGAACCGCGGCGTCCGCATCACCAGCACGAGGTACTTGTTCACGGCTCGGGCTCCTGGCGCGGGGCACGGGTCGCGGCGGCCGCGGCGCGCACCTGCGGCGCCACCAAAACAACCTGGCCGAGGACACCGTTGACGAAGGACGGGGAGTCATCGGTGGACAGCTCCTTGGCCAGCTCCACGGCCTCGTCCACGGCCACCACGGGGGGGACGTCGCCCGCGTGGAACAACTCCCACACCGCGATGCGCAGGATGGCGCGGTCCACGGCCGGAAGCCGCGACAACGTCCAGTCCTGGAGATAGGACTCGATGGTGCCGTCCACCCGGTCCAGATCGTCGGCGACGCCCTCGACCAGGGTGCGCGTGTAGGCATGCACCGGCGCGACCGCCTGGTCTCGGGTGGCCAGCTCGGCCCGCTCGTCGAGCAGGTCGGCGGCGTCGATGTCCCTGGCCTCTGCCTCGAACAGCAGGTCGACCGCCCGGCGGCGGGCCTTGTGCCGCGCACCGAGCTTCTTGAACGAGGACTTCTTGTCCACGGGTTGTTCCGCCACGGTCACGAATCCTGGTCGCCGCGTCCGGCGATCAGGCGTTGACCCGGCCGAGATAGCTGCCGTCGCGCGAGTCGATGCGCAGCTTGTCGCCGGTGTTGATGAACAGTGGGACCTGCACCTCGGCGCCGGTTTCCAGGGTGGCGGGCTTGGTGCCACCGGTGGAGCGGTCACCCTGCAGGCCGATGTCGGTGTGCTGCACCACGAGCTCGATCGACACCGGGAGCTCGACGTACAGCGGCGCGCCCTCGTGCGTGGCAACCTGCACCGTCATGTTCTCGAGCAGGAAGCGCGCACCGTTGCCGATGGTCTCCTCCGAGATGGAGATCTGGTCGAAGGTCTCGCCGTCCATGAAGACGTAGTCCGAGCCGTCGTGATAGAGGTACGTCATGTCGCGGCGGTCGACGTTGGCGGTCTCCACCTTCACACCGGCGTTGAAGGTCTTGTCGACCACCTTGCCGGACACGACGTTCTTCAGCTTGGTCCGCACGAACGCGGGGCCCTTGCCCGGCTTGACATGCTGGAACTCGACGATCTGCTGGAGCTGACCGTCGATCTTCAGCACAAGGCCGTTCTTGAAGTCGCTGGTGTCCGCCACTGTCCTCGGATCTCCTCGTTCTACCACTCGGTCTAGGGCCGACCGGCGTCAGTCGACGACGGTCAGGGTTTTGCTGGTGTGGGTGAGCAGCTCCGGGCCCCCTTCGCGCACCACGAGCGTGTCCTCGATCCGGACCCCGCCGCGGCCGGGAAAGTACACACCTGGTTCGACGGTAACCGCCACGCCAGACAAAAGTGTACCGGTTCCCGTTCTCGCGATTCCCGGCGCTTCGTGGACCCGGAGCCCGACCCCGTGCCCGAGACTGTGCACGAACAGCTTGCCGTGGCCAGCTGCCTCGATCACCGACCGCGACGCCGCGTCCACGTCGGCGACCTGCACCCCGGGTCGCAGCGCCTCGCGTCCCGCGCGCTGCGACTCTTCGACCAGCGCGTACACCTCGCGCTGCCAATCGGTCGGCGCACCGAGCACGAAGGTTCGGGTCATGTCGGAGTGATAACCACCGACCACCGCGCCGAAGTCCAGCTTGACGAAATCGCCCGCGCTGAGCATGGCCTCCGTCGGGCGGTGATGCGGGACGGCCGAATTCGCTCCGGTCGCCACGATCGTCTCGAACGCGACCGCTTCGGCGCCGTGCTCGAACATGGCCCACTCCAGATCCCTGGCCACCTGACGTTCGGTGCGGCCGGGGCGCAGCGCGCCCCGCTCCAGCAGCGTGGCGAGACCTGCGTCGCCCGCCGCGCAGGCCGCACGCAGCTGGTCGACCTCGTAGGCGTCCTTCACCATCCGCAACTGCTCCACCAGGCCGGGCGTGGCGACGAACTCCAGGCCGGTGCACTGTTCGATAAAGCCGTGGTGTTGGTCGACCGTGACGACGTGGCTCTCGAAACCGACCCGGCCGAGTTGCCATTCTCCCGCCAGTTCCACGATCCGGCGGGCAGTGGCGCGTGAAATCTCCGCGCGGAGGTCCGGCACCTGCTCCGCGACCTGTGTCCGGTAACGCCCGTCGGTGCCGATCACCGTGCGCTCCTCGGTAGTGCGCGTGTCCCAGGAGCACACCAGCAGCGCCGCGTTGGACCCGGTGAATCCGATCAGGTACCGAATGTTCACCGGGTCGGTGACGAGCAGCGCGTCGACCCCGTTCTCGACGAGCAGGCTCCGCAGCGCACCACGGCGGGCGGCGAAATCTGGGCGGAGCGGCGGGGCGTGGTCAGCACACATGGGACCAAGCTACCGCCGGAATGTCGCGATACGGCCACTCAACACGTACGGCCGGGCCCTGATATTACCGCAACAGACGCCTGGTCATTGCCCTGGGTCGCGTCCACTGGCAGCGGTTCGACTCGGCCGCTGTTCACAAATCAAGAGGTTGTCCACATTTGGGCATGGGCGGTTGATCGGGGTGGACGGGCGACGGAGGTTGGAGGCATGTCCCCCATCGTGTTCGCGCTACTGACCGGCTGGTGTTCGGCGTTGAGTGTCATCGACCTCAGACATCGGCGTCTGCCCGATGTACTCACCGGCTGGGGCGCGGCTGGCATTTTCGGATACGCGCTGTGCACAGCGCAATTCACATCCGCGCTGCTCGGCGCGGTGTTACTGGCGGTGCCCTATCTGGTGATTCATCTCATCGCCCCCGCCGCATTCGGTGCGGGCGATGTGAAACTCGCGGTCGGGCTCGGCGCGGTGGCGGCCTGCGGCGGAGCGCAGGCCTGGGTGTGGGCGGCGATCGCGGCTCCGGTCCTCACCGCCTGCGCTGGTCTGGTCCTACTGGCCGTCCGCCGGATGCGGGCGCGCGAAGCCGGTCGGTGTCTCGTTCCGCACGGCCCGGCCATGTGCCTGACAACCCTGGTCGCGGTCCTCCCCACCGCCTGGCCGACATGATGACCACAGGCCCACGCCGGCCTCCAGGGGGTTCGCCCGCCGCGTGCGACCTCCGGGCCGCCCGCATGGACGAGAATCCCTGCCCGGATATCGGGATCCGCTACCGGGCTGGTTCGGCACTCGGCCGCTCCATGGCTTGCAGCCGCCGGTCGATGCAGTCCAGGAGTTCGTCGGGGTCGACGGGCTTGGTGATGTAATCGGTGGCACCGGATGCCAAGCTCTTCTCCCGATCGCCTGCCATGGCCTTAGCGGTGACCATGACGATGGGGAGTCTGTCGAAGCGAGGCATCTTCCGTATCGCCGCGGTCGTGGCGTAACCGTCCATCTCCGGCATCATCGCGTCCATCACGATCACGTCGACGTCCTGGTGGGCCTGCAGCATCTCGATGCCCTTCCGCCCATTGGGCGCGTGCTCGACGGACATCCCGTTCAGTTCCAGTATTTCCGCGATCGCCAGAACATTGCGCGCATCATCGTCGATGAGCAGGACCTTGCGCCCCTCCAGCCCGGGCTGCCCGATCCGCCTGGCTGGTGTTCCGGGCTTCGTGTGGTGAGGATGGGTCAGCAACAGGACGAACCGTTCGCGAAACTCATCCGGCGAAGCCAGCAGTTCGACCCGATGGTGTCGGGCATCGACCTCGGTAAGCCGTTCCCGGTCAGCACCTAGCTCACGGACCGGATGCGCAAGCAGCGGAATACTTCTCGCGTCCGTCTCCTCGGCAAGCCCGCACAGGAACTCCGGCACGGACAGGCTCGGCAGGCTCGCGTCCAGCAAGACGCACCGATAAGAACAGGCAGGCAACACCTCTAGTGCCTCGTCGAGAGTACCGACGGATTCGATGCGGACCGGCCCTGTGGTGTCCTCCAGCGCCGCGACGACCCCGCGGACAAGCCGGGTCAGCGGCTTGTCGTCCTGGTCTTCGACGACCAGCACCGAATGATCCATAGGCTTCGATCGTGTCCTCGAGGGGGTGGTGATCTCCGGCTGCGGCGTCACCGGCAGGTAGAGCGTGAATGTGCTGCCGACACCGAGCTGGCTTTCGGCCCGAATCTCGCCACCGAGCAAGTTCGCCACCTGCCTGCTGATGGACAAGCCGAGGCCGGTGCCGCCGTATCGACGACTGGTGGTGCCGTCGGCTTGCTGAAAAGCGGCGAAGATGGTCTCCAGGTTCTGCTCGGCAATACCGATTCCGGTGTCGCTCACGGAGAACGCAATGTGGTTGTCCAGCCGCCGCACTCTGAGCCGGATCATCCCTTTCTCGGTGAACTTGACCGCGTTGGAGAGCAAGTTGCGTAGCACCTGGCGCAGCCGCTGCTCATCGGTGTTGAGATGGGCGGGAACGGCCGGTTCGACGTCGACGTCGAACTCGAGGCCCTTCTGGCTGGTGAGTGGCTGGAAAGTGGTCTGCACGTACTCCAGCAATTGCCGCAGCGGAACAGGCTCCTTTTGCAGGTCCATCTTCCCCGCCTCGACCTTGGACAGATCGAGAATGTCGTCGATCAACTGCTGCAGTTCCTTGCCGGCTGATTGGATCACGTTGGCGAACTCGACCTGCTTCGGGGTCAGATTCCTGGTCGAGTTCTGTGTCAATATGCCCGCCAGGATGAGCAGGCTGGTCAACGGTGTGCGTAGCTCGTGCGACATGTTCGCGAGGAATTCCGACTTGTATTTCGACGCCAGCGCAACCTGTTGGGCTCGTTCTTCGATTTCCCGCCGATTCTGTTCGATTTCGAAGTTCTTCATTTCGATATCGCGGTTCTGGCGGACGAGCAACTCTGCTTTTTCTTCGAGTGCCGCATTGGAGTGTTGCAGTTCTCCCGCGAGTCGCTGCGATTCCTCGAGTAGAGAGTCGGTGCGCACGTTGGCCATGATCGTGTTGACATTCACGCCGATGCTTTCCATCAGCTGTTCGAGAAAATCTTGCTGTACGACCGTGAATCGGCTGAACGAGGCCAGTTCGATCACGCCGAGCACCTGGTCCTCGAACACGATCGGCAGCACGATCAGGTTGACGGGCTGCGCGGCACCGAGACCGGAGGAGATCTGGATGTATTCCGGCGGCGTCCGGTCGACCACGATCGCCGTTTTGGTCAGCGCCACCTGGCCGACCAGCGACTGGCCGAGCTCGAATGCGGTCCCGTCCTCCTTCCGCCCGTAGCCTGCGATCAGCCGCAGCTGGATGCGTTTCCCTTCCGACTCCATGAAGAAGAATGCGCCGTATTGGGCGCCGACAAGCGGGGTGACCTGGTTCATGATCAGCTGGGCAACGGCGCTGAGATCCCGGTGTCCCTGCAAACGTCCGGATATCCGAGCCAGGTTGGTATTGAGCCATGCCTGTTCTTCGTTGGTGCGGGTGGTTTCGCGTAGGGAGTGAACCATCGCGTTGATATTGTTCTTGAGCTCGGCGACCTCACCTTTCGCCTCGACGGCGATCGACCGCGTGAGGTCCCCGGTCGCCACCGCGCTCGTGACCTCGGCGATGGCACGCACCTGACGGGTCAGGTTGCCGGCCAGTTCGTTGACGTTCTCCGTCAGACGCTTCCACGTTCCGGACACACCCTCGACCTCGGCCTGTCCGCCGAGCCGGCCGTCCTTGCCCACCTCGCGTGCCACCCTGGTCACCTCGGCCGCGAACGAGGACAGGGTGTCGACCATCGTGTTGATGGTGGTCTTGAGTTCCAGGATCTCGCCGCGCGCATCGACGTCGATCTTCTGCGACAGGTCGCCGCGCGCGACCGCCGTGGTGACCTGGGCGATGGAACGAACTTGGCTGGTCAGGTTGCCCGCCATCGAGTTCACATTGTCGGTGAGGTTCTTCCATGTGCCTGCGACATTGGGCACCCGCGCTTGCCCACCGAGTATGCCTTCGGTGCCCACCTCTCGCCCGACGCGGGTGACCTCGTCGGCGAACGAGGACAGGGTGTCAACCATCGTGTTGATGGTATGTGCCAGCGCGGCGACCTCGCCCTTGGCTTCAACCGTCACTTTCTGCGACAGGTCGCCCCGTGCCACCGCGGTGGYRACCTGGGCGATGGAACGCACCTGGTCGGTCAAGTTGTCCGCCATGACGTTGACCGACTCGGTCAGGCCCTTCCACGTGCCGGACACACCCTTCACATCAGCCTGGCCGCCGAGCCGTCCCTCGGTGCCGACCTCACGGGCGACCCTGGTGACCTCGTCGGCAAACGAGGACAAGGTGTCGACCATCGTGTTGATGGTGTCTTTCAGTTCGAGGATCTCGCCACGGGCGTCCACCCGAATCTTCTGCGACAGGTCGCCCCGTGCCACCGCGGTGGYRACCTGGGCGATGGAACGCACCTGGTCGGTCAAGTTGTCCGCCATGAAGTTCACCGACTCCGTCAGGCCCTTCCAGGTACCCGAGACACCCAGCACCTGGGCTTGACCGCCGAGCCGTCCCTCGGTGCCGACCTCACGGGCGACCCTGGTGACCTCGTCGGCAAACGAGGACAGGGTGTCGACCATCGTGTTGATCGTCGACTTCAGCTCGAGGATTTCGCCGCGGGCGTCCACGGTGATCTTCTGCGACAGGTCACCCTTCGCCACCGCGGTCGTCACCTCGGCGATCGACCGGACCTGCGCCGTGAGGTTGCCCGCCATGATGTTCACCGATTCGGTGAGATCCCGCCATGTTCCCGACACCCCGGGCACTCTTGCCTGGCCACCCAGCCGTCCCTCGTTGCCCACCTCCCTGGCCACACGGGTCACCTCGTCGGCAAACGCGGAGAGCTGGTCCACCATCGTGTTGATGGTGATCTTCAGCTCCAGCAACTCTCCTTTGACATCCACGGCGATCTTCTGCGAGAGGTCGCCCTTCGCCACCGCGGTGGCCACACCGGCGATGTCGCGGACCTGAGCGGTGAGGTTGTCCGCCATCGCGTTCACCGACTCGGTCAAATCCTTCCAGGTGCCCGACACCCCCGGGACCGAAGCCTGGCCGCCGAGCTTGCCCTCGGTGCCCACCTCGCGGGCGACGCGGGTGACTTCGGTGGTGAAGAGCGAGAGCTGGTCCACCATGCCGTTGAAGACGGTGGCGATCTCGTCCAGCAGCGGGTCACCGACCTCGGGCAGGGACCGTCGGAAGTCACCGTCGCGCACCGCCTTGAGGCCGTCCAGCAAGGGCTGAAGCCGTTCGTCGTTGCTGCTTACCAATTCCGTGGTCACGGTGTCCTGGACCATCGGTATACCTGCCTAACTTCGCCTGTCCAGCCGGTCAATGTCCGAGGTCGACCTCGAAGCAATCCTGGCCGGCGGCGACCCGCCGGATGGCGTCCAGTAGGTCGTCGAACATTCCGGTCTTGAGCACCAGGCCGGCACCGCCGGCCGCGATCACGCGGTCGATCATGGCCCGGTTCGCATCCCCGGTGAAGATCAGCACCCTTGCCTCCGGGGACACCGTGTGCAGCCGCCTGATCGCATCGATCCCGTCTCCATCGGGCAGCCGACGGTCGAGCAGAATGACGTGCGGGTGGTATCGGCTCGCAGCACCGATCGCGTCCTCGACCGACCTCGCTATTTCGATGACTTCGATGTCGTCGACGAGTTCGAAGGCGGAGTCCAACGCCATCACCACCATCGGGTGATCTTCCGCCACCAGCAGCCGTGTACGGCCAGGGTCGACATCAGCCGACATAGGGGCAAGCTTACGTCGATGCTGGTTCGTTGCTGCCGGATCTTGACGAGTTTTACCTCGGATCGCGATTTCATGATCGTGATTTCATTCGCCGCCGAGAGCCAGGTCGCTCTTCGGCGAGTTTTCGATCTTCCACCGACGATTTCGACCGTCGTGGGCAACATGCGCGGCTGGCGGCTCGTGATCTGTTGTGGGCCGGCGGTGGCCGATGCCGCAGGTGTGGCGGAAGTGCCCACCGTCTCGGCGGGCCACGTTCCGAAGCACCCGCGTCGACATGGGAAGATGGACAACGTGCTGCGCTGGATAACTGCCGGAGAATCCCATGGTCCCGCTCTCGTCACGATCCTCGACGGGATGGTGGCCGGTGTCGAGGTGACGTCCGACGAGATCTCCGCGCAGCTGGCACGCCGCAGGCTCGGGTACGGGCGCGGAGCACGGATGAAGTTCGAGGCCGACAAGGTCACCGTCGTCGGCGGCGTGCGGCACGGACGCACCATGGGCGGCCCCGTGGCCATCGAGATCGCCAACTCCGAATGGCCGAAGTGGACCACGGTGATGTCCGCCGACCCCGTCGATCCGGCCGAACTCGCCGACCTGGCCCGCAATGCCCCGCTGACCCGACCGCGCCCTGGGCACGCCGATTACTCCGGCATGCTCAAGTACAACTTCGACGACGCCCGCAACGTCCTGGAGCGCGCGAGCGCGCGGGAGACCGCCGCGCGCGTCGCGGCGGGCACCGTCGCGCGCAACTTCTTGCGCCAGGCATTCGGCGTGGAGGTCGTCTCGCATGTGGTCTCCATCGGCGCGGCGCAGAACACCACCGGCATCGTGCCGACTGCCGCCGACCTCGCCGCAGTCGACGAGAGCCCGGTGCGCGCGTTCGACAAGGACGCCGAGGCGGCGATGATCGCCGAGATCGAAGCGGCCAAGAAGGATGGCGACACACTCGGCGGCGTGGTCGAGGTGGTCGTCGAGGGCCTCCCGGTCGGCCTCGGCTCGTTCATCAGCGGCGAGAACCGTCTGGACTCGCGGCTCGCCGCCGCACTCATGGGCATCCAGGCCATCAAAGGCGTCGAGGTCGGCGACGGCTTCGAGACCGCGCGCCGCCGCGGCAGCCAAGCGCACGACGAGATGCGGCCCGGCCCTGACGGCGTGCTGCGCTCCACCAACCGCGCTGGTGGGCTCGAGGGCGGCATGACCAACGGCGAGGCGTTGCGCGTGCGCGCCGCGATGAAGCCGATCTCCACCGTGCCGCGCGCGCTGTCCACCGTCGACATGACTACGGGCGAGGAAGCCGTCGCCATCCACCAGCGCTCCGATGTGTGCGCCGTACCCGCCGCCGGCGTAGTCGCCGAATCGATGGTGGCGCTGGTCGTCGCGCAGGCCGCGCTGGAGAAGTTCGGCGGCGACTCGCTCACCGAGACCCTCGAGAACATCACCAACTACGTCGAGCGCATCAGCACCCGCCCCCACGTGTCGGCGGACAGTCGGCCGCAATGATCGTGCAGACCGACCCGCGCACCCCGCGCGTGGTGCTGGTCGGACCGCCGGGGGCGGGGAAGTCCACGATCGGCCGCAAACTCGCCAGGGAACTCGGTGTCGAGCTGTACGACACCGACGCCGGGATCGAGCGCGAAACCGGCCGCACGATCCCGGAGATCTTCGTCGAGGACGGTGAGCCCGAGTTCCGCAGGATCGAGGAGGGGGTGGTGCGCCGCGCCATCCTGGCCGAACGCGGGGTCGTCTCGCTCGGTGGTGGCGCCGTGCTGTCCGCGAACACCAGGGCGCTGCTGCGCAACCGCACCGTCGTCTACTTGGAAATCAGTGTGACCGAAGGGCTTCGGCGCACCGGGGCGAGCACGCAGCGACCGCTGCTCAACGGCGCGGATCCCGCCGCGAAGTACCGGGAGCTGATGCGCACCCGCCGCCCGCTCTATCGTGAGGTCGCGACCGTGCGGGTACGCACCGACAGCCGCAGCCCGGGGCGCGTCGTCCGGACGATCATGACCAAGCTCGGCATGGAACCGGTCGAGCCGGCCACGGCCGAGCCGGATCACGACCAGCCACGCACCGGAATCCCGCAGGGGAGCAGCCGATCCCGGGCTCGGCGGCGCGCCAGAGCCCGGACCGCCGCGCAACGCAGGGCCGCAGAACAGAGTGAGACCACCGATGCCGGGGCAGGCCTCACGCCGGAATCGGGTGCGCCCCTCCGCCCGCGCGGCGCCCGAAGGGGCACCGTGAGCGAGCCCGATGCCGCGGGCGTGGCCGGATCCGAGGAAGCCTCGGCGTCCAGTAGCCGAACCAGGCGCGCCCGCGCCCGGCGCGCCCGCACACGGACACCCCAACAGTCAGCGACAGCAGCAACAGAATCGGAGCAAGCCACGTGACAGAGCCGAGTCGTCTCGAAGTCCGGACCGCCGACCCGTACCCGGTGATCATCGGCCGCGGGTTGCTCGGCGAACTCGTCGAGTCGGTCCGCGGCGCGACCGCGGGCGTACGGACCGTGGCGATCTTCCACCAGCCGCCGCTCACCGAGACGGCCGAGGTAGTGCGGAAGGCCTTGGCCGACAACGGTATCGACGCACATCGCATCGAAATTCCGGACGCCGAGGCGGGCAAGGAGCTGCCCGTCGCCGGGTTCTGCTGGGAGGTGCTCGGTCGCATCGGCCTGACCCGCAACGACGTCGTGGTCAGCCTCGGCGGCGGCGCTGCGACCGACCTGGCCGGCTTCGTCGCCGCCACCTGGATGCGCGGGGTGCGGATCGTGCACGTCCCGACCACGCTGCTGGCCATGGTCGACGCGGCCGTCGGCGGCAAGACCGGCATCAACACCGAGGCGGGCAAGAACCTGGTCGGTTGCTTCCACGAGCCAGCGGCCGTACTGGTCGACCTGGCCACGCTGGAAACGGTGCCACGCAACGAGATCGTGGCGGGTATGGCCGAGATCATCAAAGCCGGTTTCATCGCCGACCCGCTGATCCTCGACTTGGTGGAACGCGACCCGGAGGCGGCGCTCGACCCGACCGGCGAGGTGCTTCCCGAGCTGATCCGCCGCGCGATCCAGGTGAAGGCCGATGTCGTCGCCGCCGATCTGAAGGAGGCCGCCCTCCGCGAGATCCTCAATTACGGCCACACCCTCGGCCATGCGATCGAGCGGCGTGAGCGCTACCGCTGGCGGCACGGCGCCGCGGTCTCCGTGGGGCTGGTGTTCGCCGCCGAGCTAGGCCGCCTCGCGGGCCGTCTCGACGACGCCACGGCCGACCGGCACCGCGCGATCCTGACCGCCGTCGGGCTGCCGACCAGCTACGACGCCGATGCCCTCCCTCAGCTGCTCGACGCCATGCAGACCGATAAGAAGACCCGGTCCGGCCTGCTGCGGTTCGTCGTACTAGACGGCCTCGCCAAGCCCGGCCGCCTCGAGGGACCGGATCCGGCATTGCTGGCCGCCGCGTACTCGGCGATCGCCCGCGAGGACAGCCCGAGCGGCGGCGCGGTCCTGCTCTAGAACGCGGCCGTGCCACCACGACCGGCGCGCTGCGCTCGACCCGGGTGATTCCCACCCGTCGTGCCGTTCCTGGTCGGGTCAGAGCGCGATGGCGTGTGCGTGCGGCGGTGTGGGCGGCTTGGCGCCCCGCCGTTCGGCCAGGATCCGGCCGATGCCGACACCGATCAACGCGGGCACGAAGATCAGCAGGACGATGAAGGACGCGCCCGCGGTGAGCTCGAAGAGCAGGCCGTTGTCACCGAGGTCGAACCGGGGCAGCCAGTCCAGAATCCAGGCGACCAACCCGCTGCCGACGCCACCCGCGACGGCCGCTTTCAGCCAGAGCAGGGTCAGATCGGCCCCGCGATCCGGGCCGGCTCCGGCGGAACGGTCCGCGCGGCCATCCAGCAGACCCCAGGACACGATCGCCGCGACCAGCACGATCAGGCACAGGATGCGCATCCACGCGCCGTGCGTAGGCCAATTCACCATCGCAAACCCGAGCACGGTACGCAGGACGACCACCAGCGCGCCGAGCACGGCGGCCCGCAACACCCAAGCATTCATGCCGACCACCATAACTGTGTTGGATCAGCAGCGCCTGCGGCTCTGCGAGTTCGCGGGCTGTGTTTTCGGCCGCGCGGCCGCGGCGGGTTCGTGGCCCCCTGATGGCTCGCGTCCGAGCGACCGCCGCTGGCGACTTCGTCGCGGACGCGACGGCCACTCGGACGCGAGCCGGGCCGCGAAAAGGAATGCTCGGTCTCGCTGCGCTCGAAGACCGGATGACACCGATGTGGCTGCGCAGGGAGTTGACCACGATATCTCTCGGCAGCTCGTGCGGAGCCTATGCCGAGCCCACCAGCGCGGCGGCCATCTGGGCGCGCGGCGCCGGTTGTCCGGTGAACTGCTCGACCTGCCCATAGGCCTGGTTCAACAGCATCTGCAGTCCGCTGACCACGGTGTGCCCCATCCGCTCGACGGCCTCGGCCAGTGCGGTGGGCCACGGGTCGTAGATCGCGTCGAGCACCACAGGAGCTGATGCCACCGGGGCCGCGACGGCCGCCGCAGCGGCCGCGGGGATGGTGCTCACCACGGCGCCCGCGGACGCGCAGGCCGCACCGATGGCGTCGGCGTCGAAGCCGACCAGGGCGGCGGTCATCCCGAGCCGCTCCGCGAGCTCCAGTGCGCCGCCGGCCCGTCCGGCGTCCCGCGCGATTACGGTGACCGCCTTCGCGCCCAGCTCAGCCATCGCCAGCAGCGCGGGCCGCGCGGTGCCGCCCGCGCCGAGCACCACGCCCTCGGCCAGCTCGGTGACCCCGGCGCCGCGCAGCGCGCCGAACACCCCGTCCACGTCGGTGCAGTCCGCCCGCCAGCCGCCCTTGGTACGGACCAGCGTGTTTGCCGACCCGACCAGCACGGCTCGATCGGTGCGCTCGCTGGCATAGGCCAGGGCGGCCTCCTTACCCGGCATCGTCACCGAGAGCCCGACCCACTCCGGCCCGAGCCCGTCGAGCAGACCCGGCAGCTGCTCGGCCGAGCACTCGATGCGCTCATAGGTCCAGTCCAATCCGAGCGCGCGGTAGGCGGCCAGATGCAGCTGTGGGGAACGGGAGTGCGCGATCGGCTTGCCGAGCACCGCCGCCTTGCGATTACCGGCCACTGTCCAGGATTCCGCTCTGCCTAGCCTTCTCGATGTTGCGCAGGTGCTCCTGGTAGCCGTCCGTGAACAGGGTGGTGCCCTGCTTGTCGACGGTGACGAAGTACAGCCACGGCCCCGGCTCCGGATTCTCCATCGCGCGTAACGCATTCAGCGACGGCGCCGAGATCGGCGTGGCGGGCAGGCCGGGCATCGCGTAGGTATTCCATGGGTTGTGCTGGGCCCGGTCGGTGTCGGTGGTCGCGACCTCGGTGCGGTCGAGGGTGTAGTTCACCGTCGAGTCGAACTGCAGCGGCTGATCGACCCGCAACCGGTTCACGATCACACGCGCCACCTTGGACATGTCCTGCGGCAGCGCTTCCCGCTCGACCAGCGAGGCCCCGATCAGCGTCTGGTAGGGGTTCAGTTTGGTTTCGGCGCCCGACTGCAGCAGCCCGGTGCCCTCGTAACTGCGCGCACTGGCGGCCACCAACTGTGCGAGGATCTGCTCGGCCGTCCCACTCGGATCGAAATCCCAGGTGCCCGCCGCGATCAGGCCCTCGAGCTGCCTGCCGCGGTCGGGGACGTTGCGCACGACCTGCTCGGCCCAGCGGGGCACGCCGAGCGCGGCCAGGTTCATGCCCGCGCCCGCGGCGTCGAGCTGGTCATAGGTCACGCACTTCTGGGTGGGCCCGGTTCCGACGCAGCTGGCGTCCGCGATCTTGCGGTAGATGCCTTCTTTGCGCGATCCGGTGTTCACGTCGTGCTGGTCGTGCAGCTGACGCCCCTCGGACACCACCAAGTTGCCGACCCGCGAGGATTTGTTGATCAGGGCAGTCACCGCCTGCGCGGCGGGGCTGCGGCTGGGGATCGCGTAGTAACCGGGTTGCACCGCACTCATGTTCGAGTTCCGCACCGCCGCTTGAAAGAACGCGCCCGTGCTCGCGACGACGCCGCGCTGGACCATGGTCGCGGCGATCTGCTGGGACGTGTCGCCCGGCTGCACCTGCACCACCACGAGCGGGCCCGCCGGACCCGCGTAGTCCTCCGGGCCGGCCATGCTGCCGATCAGTTTCATTCCCGCGAACACCGCGGCGCCGGTGAACAGCAGCACGAAGACACCGGCGATGATCCATATGTTCCTGCGCCGCCGCTTGCGCTCGGCCGCCTTGCGCGAAGCGGCCCGGGAGCGCTTGCCGCGCTGCGAGCGGGTGGGACGCTCCTGCTGCGCCCGCTTCGGGCGGCGTGGCATCTCTTGGCGGCCCACGCGCGGACGTTGGTTTCCGGTTCGCGAGGCGGGCGGTGGCGACGCGGGCGGCTCGTCGTCGTCGACGTAGCGAGGAATGACAGTGGTGTCATCGTCGTAGTCGTCGTAGTCGCGGCCGACGACTCGACGGTCCGCGTACGCGTCTCCGTCGTCGTAGTCGTCGTATTCCTCCCAGGCCCGGTCGTCTCTGCGGTAACGCCGATCAGCTTCGCGCTGTTTGAACAGTTCCTCGGCCCGCGCCCACCGATCCGTCATGCATCGTCCCCGGACGACACAGGACGTCCCGCTTCCACCGACCTCAACACCGCACTCCGTTCGTCCAACCATCCTTGCAGGATCGACACGGCCGCCGCCTGATCGATCACCTGCCGCTGGCCACGCGCGCGAACTCCACTGTCCCGCAATGCACGTGCAGCTGACACCGTAGTCAAACGTTCGTCGGAAAGCCGGACAGGCACCGGGGCGACAGCAGCCCGCAACTGCACAGCGAATGCGAGGGCCAGCGTAGCGGCAGCGCCCTTCTCCCCGCGCAATGTTCGCGGCAATCCGACGATGACCTCGACGGCCTCGTACTCCCGCACAATTTCGGCAATTCTGCCGATATCGGGAGCTGCCCCGGCAGTGCGCTGACTCTGTTTCGCGCGTGGCACGGTCTCCACCGGCGTCGCGAGGATGCCATCGGGATCGCAGGCGGCGACCCCGATGCGGACGCTGCCGACATCGACCCCGATCCGCCTCCCCCGCCCGGGATCAGTGTCGAGATGTGGTCGGTCGGAGCCGCGTGGCGCCGACCGCTCCGGACTTTCCGCGTCGCCCATCACCCGGCCAGTTCGGCCACCCGAGCGCGGACCGCGGCCAGGCCCGCCGGGATGCCGGACGGATCCGAACCAGCGCCCTGCGCCATCTCCGGCTTGCCACCACCGCGTCCCGCGATGCTCGGGCCGAAGCTGCCGACGAGATCACCGGACTTGACTCCGAGTTCCTGGGCGGGCTTGTTCACGGCCACCACGAACGGCACCTTGCCGTCCGCATTGCCGAGCAACACCACCACGGCGGGCTCGCTGCCGAACCGGCCGCGGATATCGGTGGCCAGCGTCCGCAGATCGCCGGCGGGCACGCCCTCGGGTGCGGCGACGGCGACCAGCAGCAGGCGGCCGACCCGCTCGGCCTCCTCGACGAACTTCCCGGCCGCGGACAGCACGGCAGCCGTCTTGGTCCACGCGAGCTCCTTCTCGGCCATCTTGAGCCGCTCCACCAGCTGCTCGACGCGGGCAGGCACCTCCGCCGAAGGCACCTTCAGCGACGACGCGACACCGGCCAGCAGTGCGCGCTCCTTAGCCAGGTACTTGTAGGAGTCCAGGCCGACGAACGCCTCGACGCGCCGCACACCGGAGCCGACCGACGACTCGCCGAGCACCGTGATCGGTCCGATCTGCGACGAATGCTGCACGTGGGTGCCACCGCAGAGCTCCATCGAGAACGGGCCGCCGATCTCCACGACGCGGACCTCGCTGCCGTAATTCTCGCCGAACAGCGCCAAGGCGCCCATCTGCTTGGCCTTCGGCAGGTCGGTGACGAACGTGTTGACCGGGAAGTCCGAGCCGACCGCGTCGTTGGACACGGCCTCGATGTCGGCCTTCTGCCGCTCGGACAGCTGGCCCTGCCAGTTGAAGTCGAAGCGCAGGTAGCCCGGCTTGTTCAGCGAGCCCGCCTGCACCGCGTTCGGGCCGAGCACCTGGCGGAGGGCGGCATGCACCATGTGCGTGCCGGAGTGCCCCTGGGTGGCGCCGCGCCGCCAGGCCGGATCGGCCTGGGCGAGCACCACATCGCCCTCGGTGATCTGGCCCTGCTCGACCGTGGTCTTGTGCACCCACAGCTTCTTGGCGATCTTCTGCACGTCGTTGACGCGCAGCTTCAGCCCGGAGGCGGTGATGCTACCGCGGTCGGCGATCTGGCCGCCGGACTCGGCATAGAGGGGGCTGCGTTCCAGAATCACCTCGACGTCCTGGCCCGCGGTCGCGGCCGGAACCCGCACACCGTCGGCGATCAGGGCCAGCACCGTGGCCTCGGAGGTCAGCTCGTCGAAGCCGGTGAATTCGGTGGCGCCGCGGTCGACCAGCTCCTTGTAGACGGTCAGGTCGGCGTGGGCGTGTTTGCGGGCCTGGGCGTCCTCCTTGGCGCGCTTGCGCTGCTCGGCCATGAGCGAGCGGAAGCCCTCCTCGTCGACCGAAAGACCGGCCTCTGCGGCCATCTCCAAGGTCAGATCGATCGGGAAGCCATAGGTGTCGTGCAAGGTGAAGGCGTCCGACCCGGCGATCGTCGCGCCGCCCCCGGCCTTCACCGCGGCCGCGGTGTTCTCGAACAGCGTAGAGCCGGTGTTCAACGTCTTCAGGAACGCCGTCTCCTCGCCGACCGCGACGGTCTCGATCCGGCGGAAATCGGTGGACAGCTCCGGGTACGACGGAGACATCAGATCGCTGACGACCTTCATGAACTCGCCCATCACCGGTTTCTCGGCGCCGAGCAGGCGGGCCGAGCGCACTATGCGGCGCAGCAGGCGGCGCAGCACGTAGCCGCGGCCGTCGTTGCCAGGATTCACGCCGTCGGCGATCAACATGGCGGCAGTGCGGGCGTGGTCGGCGATCACGCGGAAGCGCACGTCGTCCTCGTGCTGCACGCCGTAGGAGCGGCCGGTCAGCTCCTCGGCCTTGTCGATGATCGGGCGCAGCAGGTCTGTCTCGTAGACGTTGTCCACGCCCTGCAGCAGCAGCGCGATCCGCTCGACACCCATACCGGTATCGATGTTCTTCTTCGGCAGTGTCCCGACCGGCGGGTGGCCCAGCTTCGGGCTCAGCTCGCCGCGGATGTCCTGCATGAATACGAGATTCCAGATCTCGAGGTAACGGTCCTCGTCGGCGACCGGCCCCCCGTCGCGCCCGTGCTCCGGCCCGCGGTCGTAGTAGATCTCCGAGCACGGACCGCCCGGGCCGGGCACGCCCATGTCCCAGTAGTTGTCCTTGCCGTCGCGGAACTGGATCCGCTCCGCCGGGATGCCCGCGACCCGGCGCCAGATCTCGGCCGCCTCCGGGTCGTCCTGGTACACGGTCACCCAGATCCGCTCGGGGTCGAACCCGTAGCCGCCTTCATCCTGGGGCTTGCTGATCAGCTCCCAGGCGAGGGTGATCGCCCCCTCCTTGAAGTAGTCACCGAAGGAGAAGTTCCCCGCCATCTGGAAGAACGTGTTGTGCCGCGTGGTGACACCGACCTCCTCGATGTCGCCGGTGCGGACACACTTCTGCACGCTCGTCGCCCGCGGATATGGCGCCGCCTCCTGACCCAGGAAGTACGGCTTGAACTGAACCATGCCCGCGTTGACGAACAGCAGGTTCGGGTCGGCCAGAATCAGCGAGGCACTCGGCACCTCGGTGTGGCCGGCACGAAGGAAATGGTCCAGAAAACGCCGTCGGATCTCGTGGGTCTGCACAGATACCCAGCCTACCGGTGCTGCGCACGCGATTATTCATCGACCGGAGTCGTGGCGTTGCTGCGAGAGGCCGGCAAACCCGGCTCTCAGGTCCCCCGGACGATATGGCGGAGTTTCTGGACGCGGGGGCCGACCTCACGTTCGTGGCCGTGGTCGGTGGGATGGTAGTAGTCCGTGCCGACCAATTCGTCGGGCGGGTACTGCTGAGCGAGCACGCCGTCCTTGTTGTCGTGCGGATAGCGATAACCCTGGGCGTTGCCGAGCGCGGCCGCGCCCGCGTAGTGTCCGTCGCGCAGATGCGGCGGGACGGCTCCGGTCTTGCCCGCCGCGACGTCGGCCATGGCCGCGCCGATCGCGGCCACGACCGCGCCGGACTTCGGGGCGGTGGCCAGGTGGATCGTGGCCTGTGCCAGTGCGAGCCGCGCCTCGGGCAGGCCGACCAGCTGCACCACCTGCGCGGCCGCCGTCGCCGTCTGCAGCGCCATCGGATCGGCCATGCCGATGTCCTCGCTGGCGTGGATCATCAGTCTGCGCGCTATGAAGCGCGGGTCCTCGCCCGCACTCAACATGCGGGCCAGGTAATGCAGCGCGGCGTCGACATCCGAGCCGCGGATCGACTTGATGAACGCGCTGATCACGTCATAGTGCTGGTCGCCTGCGCGGTCGTAGCGGACGGCCGCCTTGTCCACGCTGGCCTCGACAAGGTCGACATCGACCGTGCCGTCCGAAGAGGATTCGGCCGAGGCTTCCAGCGCGGTGAGTGCGCGGCGGGCGTCGCCGCCGGCGATCCGGATGATGTGGTCGAGCGCCGCGTCGGAGACGGTGTACGCGCCGTCGAGGCCGCGAGGGTCGGCGATCGCACGGGTGAGCACCTGCCGGATGTCGGCCTCGGTGAGCGATTGCAGCTGCAACACCAGTGAGCGCGACAACAGCGGCGACACCACCGAGAACGACGGATTCTCCGTGGTCGCACCGACCAGCAGGACGATCCGGTTCTCCACCGCAGCGAGCAGGGCATCCTGCTGTGTTTTGGAGAACCGATGCACCTCGTCGATGAACAGGACGGTCTGCACACCGGCCGACAGCCTGCGCCGCGCCCCATCGATGACCGCGCGTACCTCCTTCACCCCCGCCGACAGCGCCGAGAGCGCCTCGAAGCGACGGCCGGTCGCGTGCGAGATGAGCGCCGCGAGGGTCGTCTTACCCGTGCCGGGCGGGCCGTACAGCAGCACCGACGCCGCCCCTGAGCCCTCGATCAGCCTGCGCAGGGGGGAGCCGGGGCCGAGCAGATGCCGCTGCCCGACCACTTCGTCCAGCGAGGCGGGCCGCATCCGCACCGCCAATGGCGCCCCCGCGTCCCTTCGCACCACGTTGTCGATCATGTGCTCCGCGGAGACCGCGTCACGGGGCACCTCGAACAAGCCATCGCTCACGGAACAGAACGTTACCGAGCCGCACCGACAGCGCCGCGTGCCGTTCCGCCGCCACAACAGCGCCTCGTCCGCACGACCGTGGCCGCGGGCCGACACTCGATACCGGAACTCGCCGAGCCCTCCTACTACATTCGACCGCCCGTCGCGGCGAGCCTACTTGCATGTCGTCGGCGCCTCGAATGTGATCAGTGCCTGTGGCGAAAAACGTGGTCGTTTCGGATTCTGCTTCCTTCGGGCCGTTCGCCCGGCGCACTCTGCTGAAAGGCGGCGCGGCCGCCGCCACCTCGGTGATCACCGCAGGTCGCGCGGTCGCCGGGACGCCGGTGTTCCGACACGGCGTAGCCTCGGGCGATCCGCTCCCAGACGGCGTGATCCTCTGGACACGCGTCACCGTCGCCGACGACGCGACGCCCGGCTCCGGCATCGGCGCACCGACGAACGTGCGCTGGGAGATCGCTGAAAACGAGCGGTTCACCCTGGTCGTCGCGTCCGGAACCTCAACGGCCACAGCGGATTACGACTACACCGTCAAGGTCGACGTCGCCGGCCTTGCGCCGGACGCCGAATATTTCTACCGCTTCACCGCACTCGGCGAGACTTCCCAGGTCGGCCGCACCAAGACTGCGCCCGCCGACGCGGATTCTCCCGAGCGGCTACGGTTCGGGGTGGTCTCGTGTTCGAACTGGGAGTCCGGTTACTTCGGTGCCTACCGCTATCTGGCCGCCCGGACCGATCTGCACGCGATCGTCCACTTGGGCGACTACATCTACGAGTACGGCCGCGGCGAAAGCGGCGGCCGCAACGGTGCCGTGCGCGCGCACGATCCGGCCGATGAGACCGTCAGCCTGTCCGACTATCGAATTCGCCACGCGCAGTACAAGACCGACCCCGATCTTATGCAGTTGCACGCCCGCCAGCCGTTCATCTGCACCTGGGACGACCACGAATCCGCGGACAACTCCTGGTCCGGCGGCGCGGAAAACCACGACCCCGCGACCGAGGGTAGCTGGGAGGATCGCCGCGCCGCCTCCGTTCAGGCATATCTGGAGTGGATGCCGGTCCGGGCTTCCAGGTCAGGCGGCGAGGTGCGGATCTACCGCAGGCTGCGCTTCGGCACGCTGGCCGAACTCTCGATGCTGGACCTTCGCAGCTACCGCGACCAGGAGGCGAAGCCCGGCGCGGGCTGGCGCGAGGCCGACAACCCGGCCCGCACCATCACCGGAAAGGCCCAGATGGACTGGCTCACCGCGGGTTTGGCGTCTGCACAGGTGCGGTGGAAGCTGGTCGGAAACTCGGTCATGATCGCCCCGCTGGTCTTCCCGCCGCTCGAACCGGCCACCACAGCGGCGATCACCAACACCATGGGCCTACCGCACGGCGGCATTTCGGTGAACGGCGACCAGTGGGATGGCTACACCGCCGACCGCGATCGCCTGTTCCGCGCCATCAGCGACCAGCGGATCTCCAATGTGGTATTCCTGACCGGCGACATCCATTCCTCATGGGCCGCGGACCTCCCCCTGGACGCGGCGAATTATCCGGGTGGCGACACGGTGGGCACCGAATTCGTCGTGCCCTCGGTAACCGCGACCAGCATCGGCGACCAGCTGAAGCTGAACCCCGCGTCGATCTCGGAATCGATCAGAGCGGTCAATCATCACCTGCGCTACGTCGAACTGGAGTCGCACGGCTACGGTGTGCTGGAGGTCACCGCGGAGCGGACCCAGATGGACTGGTTCTATCTCCTGGACGTGACCGACTCGAATTCCGCTGTGCGCCACGGCGCTTCGTTCGCCGTCCACTCCGGTAGCCGGATGGAACCGCAGCAGGGCCCGCTGAGCTGACCGCCATTCCGAGCCGCCCAGCATCCCATACCACCAATCGGCATTGTTGCTCACCGAACACCGTCGAACGGGCACATCCGCAAGCCCGCCTCACCGGGCTCACCCGATGATCTCGGCGTGTGGGTAAAACCTATTCCGACCAGCGCTCTTCCAGCATCGCCGACACGTCCTCGGCGAAATCGCCGACGATGTCGTCGCCCGTGCACCGCGCGTCTTCGGCCAGCGCGGCCCAGCGGTTGATCAGCGCCGCCGAGCGCGGCACCGAAAGTCCGTGCTCGCGCGCGGACGCGATGCGCGCATGGTCGGCGGGCAGGAACCAGAAGGTGGATAGCCACACCCAGATCAGCCGGGCTTCGAGGATCCGCTCGGCGAGCAGGTCGTCGTCGCCCAGCGCGGGCCACACGCCCACCACCTCGGAACGCCACGCCTCCACCATCTGCTGGGCGCGTTCCCGTGAAAGCTCGACGTCGCACAGGCAGCCGGGGAACGACACCAGCGCGTAGGCGATGTCCAGGGTCGCGTCGCGGAACCCACCCCACTCGTAGTCGAGGAAGCGCGCGCCTTCCTCGTTCAAGATCACGTTGTCCGGGCACAGGTCCGACGGACTGAACCCGCGGAATCGCCCAGCGGAGAACAGCCGGTTGCCGCGCACGATGCGCTCGGCGATCTCGCCGGGCACCTCGATGCCCAGCTCGCGCTGCAGCAGTCCAGGCACCTCGGAGATCGCCGACTCGGCCTGCTGCGCGATGCCGTCGACCCGGTGCACCACGTCGACCCGGCGCAGCAGCGCGACGAAGTCGGCTTCGCGCCCGACGGTGGCGGCGTGCATCCGGCCGAGCGCCTGTGCGAACGCCATCAGCGCGTTACGGGTGGCGGGCTCGGCTCCGGACCGCAGCACGGCGGTGAGCAGGGAGTTCTCGCCGAGATCGCTGAGGATCAGCAACCGGTCCGGCAGGCTGTGCGCGATCAGATACGCGCCGGGCCGATGCTCCCGGCTCAGGGCGGTGGTGAATTGATACGAGACGGCCTCGCGGAGGAACGCGGAATCGACGCTGGCGACGCCGGGAGCCAGACCGCCGGTCCGGCGATCCCGCGCGGCCCCGCGGACCTGCTTGACGATCAAGGTTCGCGGCAACGAGAAAGCGTTCTCCGCTACACGCACACGTAGGACGGTCGTCCTACCACTACCGCTGAGTTCGATCGGATCGCTCAGCTTTACCGGAGCACCCATTCGCTTTGTGAGCAACTGTTGCGCTGCGGACACGACTTCGGTGGCGCGTTCGGCCAATAGTGCGGTCATCGCCCTTCAACGTACTCGCATCAGGTCACTTCTAGCGAGCGGTTACACAACCTTTCCGCGTCGTCCGGCGTGTCCGTGCCAAGGTCGCGAAACGGCCACTCATTGCTTGACACCATTGGACCCGTCAGGTTTTGTCATCGTCAACTGCCCTGCGCCACACCGCAAACCAGTTGAGTGGAAAGGTCTACGCATGGCCGAAACACCGCCTCCCGCATCGAAGGAATCAGCCGGCGGCGCCCCCGACCCGAACGATGAGCGCTTCGGCGGGCGGCCGGGACAGTACCAGAGCCCGGACCCGAACCCGAACCCGCCGGGCGCCGGAACCGGCCACGCCCCCCACGAGATGGCGGGCTCGGCGGGATATCCGCAGTTCGAGGGGCCGGGCACGGCGCAGTACGGCAGCAAACCACTGGAGCCGGCTCCGCCGGTGGCATCCCACCCGTACCCCACCTATGGCCCGCAAGGCACCGGTCCCGGCTATGCGCCGCCTGGCATGATGCCACCGCCCGGGGTCGTGCCGCCGCAGCAACCGGTCTACGGCTACCAGCAGGTCATCGCGGCCCCCGGGACGCTCGACGTGGGCAGGGCGCTCAGCTACGGCTTGGCGACGTTCCGTGCCAACCCGGGGCCGTGGGTCGGCGTGACAGCCGTTGGCCTCGTCATCTATCTGGCGTTCGTGCTCGTCGTGCAACTCACCGATCCGACGACGCTGCTGCCACTGCTACTCATCCTCTTCGCCGTACTGGCCGGCGTGTGGCTGCTGCAAGCCGCCATGATCCGCGGCGCGCTGTACGAAACCGACGGCACGCCACCGGCTTTCGGCTCATACTTCCGCTTCGTGAACGCAGGCAATGTCCTGCTCACTGCGCTGCTGGCATTCCTGCTGACCTTCGTCGGCTCCGCCATCTGCTTCGTACCCGGGCTTGTCGCCGGCTTGCTGTGCATGTTCTCGCTGCACTACGTCGTCGACCAGGACCAGGGACCGTTCGAGGCGCTGAAGTCCAGCGTCACGCTGGTGGTCGCCAACATCTGGCCGGTGCTCCTGCTCGCGTTCGCGGTGCTCGTGGTGACCTTCCTCGGGCTGCTGCTGTGCGGTCTCGGCCTGCTGGTCGCAGGCCCGGTGGCCGCCATCGCAGTGACCTACACCTACCGCGCGCTCACCGGAGGCACCGTATCCGCACGGTGAACCGGCGATCACTTTTCGATCAGTCACCGCATCCCGATCCCAGCGCTCGAGCCGTTCGACCGGCCCGGCCTCGCTGCCCCGCGCGAGGCCGGAGCTCGAGCACGATGATCCCGGCCACGACGAACCCCTCGTGGTCGGCGGCGCCGGGCCGGTGGTGGCGACGCTGACCAGAACGAACTGTTGCGTGGGCGCGACCGCTATTGCGCGGGCTTCGCGGCTTTCGCGTCCTCGCCCTTCTTCTGCTCCGGGGCGGCGTCCAAGCCCGCCTCCTTGCGCTGCTGCGCGGTGATCGGTGCGGGCGCGTCGGTCAGTGGATCGACGCCGCCGCCGGTCTTCGGGAACGCGATGACCTCGCGGATCGAATCCTGTCCGGCCAGCAGCGCGGTGACCCGGTCCCAGCCGAAGGCGATGCCGCCGTGCGGAGGGGCGCCGAAGGCGAAGGCGTCCAATAGGAACCCGAACTTCTCCTGCGCCTCTTCGTGGCTGATACCCATCACCTTGAATACACGTTCCTGCACGTCGCGGCGGTGGATGCGGATCGAGCCGCCGCCGATCTCGTTGCCGTTGCAGACGATGTCGTAGGCGTAGGCCAGCGCCGAGTCCGGGTCGGTGTCGAAGGTGTCCAGCGACTCCGGCTTCGGAGAGGTGAACGCATGGTGCACCGCGGTCCACGCGGAATGGCCCACCGCCACATCGCCACTCGCGGTCGCCTCGGCGGTCGGCTCGAACAGCGGGGCGTCCACGATCCACACGAACGACCAGGCGTCCTCGTCGATCAGGCCTACTTTGCGGGCGATCTCGCCGCGCGCCGCACCGAGCAGACCGCGCTGTGCCTTCGCCGCACCGGCCGCGAAGAACACGCAGTCACCCGGCACCGCGCCGACATGCTTGGCCAGGCCCTCGCGCTCGGCGTCGCTGAGGTTCTTGGCCACCGGACCTCCGAGCGTGCCGTCCTCGTTCACGAGGACATAGGCAAGCCCCTTCGCGCCCCGCTGCTTGGCCCACTCCTGCCAGGCGTCGAGCTGGCGCCGCGGCTGGCTCGCGCCGCCGGGCATGACCACCGCGCCGACATAGGGCGCCTGGAACACGCGGAACGGGGTGTCCTTGAAATACTCGGTGCACTCGGTGATCTCGACACCGAAGCGCAGATCCGGCTTGTCGGAACCGAAGCGGCGCATGGCCTCCGCGTAGGTCATGTGCGGGATCGGCGTCGGAATCTCGTAGCCGATCAGCTTCCACAGCGCGACGAGGATCTCCTCGGCCAGCAGGATCACGTCGTCCTGGCGCACGAAGCTCATCTCGATGTCGAGCTGAGTGAACTCGGGCTGACGGTCGGCGCGGAAGTCCTCGTCGCGGTAGCAGCGCGCGATCTGGTAGTACCGTTCGATACCGCCGACCATGAGCAGTTGCTTGAACAGCTGCGGGCTCTGCGGCAGCGCATAGAAGCTGCCCGGCTGCAGGCGGGCGGGCACCAGGAAGTCTCGTGCGCCCTCCGGGGTGGAGCGGGTCATCGTCGGCGTCTCCACCTCGATGAACTCATGGCGGGCCAGCACCTCGCGGGCAGCCGCGTTGACCTTCGACCGCAGCCGGATGGCGTGCGCCGGACCCTCGCGGCGCAGATCCAGGTAGCGGTGCTTCAGGCGCGCTTCCTCACCGGGCTGCTCATCCAGTTGGAACGGCAGCGGGGCACTCTCGTTCAGCACCTCGAGTTCGGTGACGTTCACCTCGATGGTGCCGGTGGGCAGATCCGGGTTCTCGTTGCCATCCGGGCGCGGTTCCACAGTGCCGGTGACGCGTACGCAGTACTCGGCGCGCAGCCGGTGCGCCTGCGCGGCGGGTTCGCCCTCGCGGAACACCGCCTGGGCGACTCCCGACGCATCGCGCAGATCGATGAAGATCACCCCACCGTGGTCACGCCGCCGGGCCACCCAGCCGGTGAGGGTGACGGTCTGACCGGCATGCTCGCTTCGCAGCGAACCAGCCAAGTGGGTGCGCAGCACGGGGTTCCTTTCGACGGCTTCGGCACCGGCGCGATGTGACCAGGTGCGGGTCCATCGTAGTGAGACACATTCGCCGAGTGGAAACCGATATCACCACGCCCGTGCCAAGCTGTATCGGGCGAGTGTATGACCGAGGGCTACGGACGACGAGAAAGCGACAACGATGACCTTCAACGAGGGCATGCAGATCGACCCTGATCGGGTTTCGTCCGGCGGAGGCCCCGGAATGGGCGGCAAGATCGCACTGGGCGGCGGCGCGGGCGGACTGATCGTGCTGGTGTTGACCCTCCTGATGGGCGGTGACCCCGGCTCGGTCCTGGGCAACTTCACCGGGGCACAGGACCAGAGCCAGACGCAGCCGGGCACGGCGGGCACGCCGAGCCACTGCAAGACCGGCGCGGACGCCAACAAGTACGTCGACTGCCGAGTGGCGCTCACTGCGCAGAGCCTGGACGCGGTGTGGTCCACCGAGCTCCTCGAGCAGACCGGCAAGCGGTACGTGCGGCCGAAGGTCGTGCTGTTCTCCGGCGCCACCTCGACCGGCTGCGGCAACGCCACCAGCGCGGTCGGCCCGTTCTACTGCCCGGCCGACCAGACCGCCTACTTCGACACGAGCTTCTTCCAGGAGTTGGTGGACCGTTTCGGTTCCAGCGGCGGTCCGCTCGCGCAGGAATACGTGGTGGCGCACGAGATCGGCCACCACATCCAGAACCAGCTCGGCGACATCGGCCGCGCACAGCGGGATCCCCGCGGCCCGGAGTCCGGCGCGGTGCGCACCGAGTTGCAGGCCGACTGCTACGCGGGCATCTGGGCGCACTTCGCGGACAAGCTCCCGGCACCCGGCGGCGGCCAGCCGTTCCTCAAACCACTGTCGGACAACGACGTCCGTGATGCGCTCTCGGCAGCGTCTGCGGTCGGCGACGACCGCATCCAGCGCGCGGCGCAGGGCAGGGTGAATCCCGAAGCGTGGACACACGGTTCGTCCGAGCAGCGACAGAAGTGGTTCCTCACGGGCTACAGGACCGGCGAGGTGCGCGCCTGCGACACCTTCTCGGCCCAGGACCTGAACAATCCGTCCGCCCCGCGGTGACCCGGATTCGATCGGCACCACAGCTTTGCTGTCATGATCGACGGTAGTTCGCCTGTGCCACAGGTGAAAACGGCAACGCTGGGAGATGGGATTGATGCGAAGTACGACAGCGGCCCTGCTGGTTGCGATGCTCACGCTCGCGGTGGGCTCGGGCACCGCCGGGGCCGACCCGGTCGCCGCCCCGCCGCCGCAGCCCAGCGCGCTACCTCCGGTCGCCGCGCCGCTGGCGCTGTTCACCCTGACCACCATTCCGGAGGACTGGCAGAACCGGGTGGATCTGCGCCCGCAATTGGAAATCTTCTCCGACGGCAAGGCCGTCGAGATCCCCGACGCCGTCGCCGCCGATCGCGCACCGGATGTCCCGCCGAAGCGGATCAACGGGCACGTACCGCCTGAGGTACTGACCGCGGCGCTGGCCGAGACCAGGGCGCTCGCCGCCGTGGATCTCGGTGTGCCGAAGGCCACCGACCAGGGCAGCCAGATCATCGACTGCATGTCGCAGCCACCGAATGAGGACGTGCATCTGGTCGTCTACGCGCCACAGGCCACCGACGGCCTCGGCGCCGAGCAGCAGGCCGGTCGAAAACGCTTTTCCGACCTCTACAAGAAACTGCTCGACGCGTTCGTCCAGGACAACTGATACCCGCGGTCCGGTCCGAGCGGTTGCCGCCGTTCGGGCCGGGTTGCCCGGTAAGCCCTTGTGGGGCTAGAACTGGTCCTGCTCGTAGTCGGAACTGATGATCTCATCAGGATGCGTCGCGCCGATAACGTCCGGTGTGGATTCTCCGAGCGAACCGGTGAGGTCGTCATTGCCGGTCGGGCTCAGATAGGGCTGTACGGTGCGCGAGTGTTCCTCGTCGTTGTTCCGCTGACCCCCGGCGGCCGGGCTGCCCATGAAGCTGTTGGCACCGGACGGGGTGGTGCCGGATCCGGCCGGACCGAATGGCGCACCGGCGATCGGCCGGATCGGCGAGGCCGTGGTGCCGGGCAGGCTGGTGGGCTTGGGCACCGAGGGCGTTCCAGCCCGGCCGAGGCTGCCGGGGATACCGCTCGACACGCCGTGGTTGGTGCTCGGGCTGTGCGATGTGTGCACCGATGACGGCGTGGTCGATGGTGCCCCCGGTGCGTACGAGTCCAGGCCCGCGGCCTTGGTGGCCGTGTCCGCCGCGGTCGACTGCGCCTGCTCCAGGATCGGCTGTCCGACGTTCTGCGACACCGCCTGCGCTACATCCTGCGGCGCGGGCCCGCCATCCGGCGCGACCAGCTGCTGCACCATGCCGCTGAGCTCGGCGGTCTTTCCCGCCAGGTCACCGCGCGTGGCATTGACCACGCCGACGGCGTGACCGAGGTGCTCGGTAGCCGACGCGATCAGCGTCGCCTGTGCGGGCGGGGTCAGGATCACCGGCGCCAGCGCAGTCGCCTGGGTGGCGAACGATGACGCTATGCCTAGCAACTGCGCATTGCCCTGCTGCACTACCACAGCGGCGCGTTGGGTGAGCTCGGAGATATCGATGCCCCGCTGACTGGTCTCGTGGCCCTCGACGTTCGCCTGCTGGCTGGTGACCTGCGCGTTGCGGGCGGCCTGGCTCTGCCACAGCTGCTCGACCGTGGCCATGCTGCCCTTGCCCACCTGCATGGCCATCTCGATGACCGTGGAGGACTGGCTGAGGATCGCGGTCGGGTCGAGCGCGCCGATCACGCCGGTGCCGAAGCTGCCGAGCAGATCGAGGATCGGCTTCATCAGCATGTCCACGCCTGGCAGCGCGGGCAACGCGACACCCTGCATCAGCGCGGCGACCGGGTCGGCGGGCAGCGGCGGCAGCGCGGCAGCGGCCTGATTCAGCGTGGCGGCGACGGCGGCCGGCGCGTCGGCGAGCCCGCCACTGAGCACGCCCTGCCCGGCCTCGATCACCGGGGCCGCGGCGTGGTTGATCGCGGCGCTCGTGTCGCCCAGCAGAGCTGAGACCTCGTGCGGAACGCCGGGGATGTCCTGAGCGCCCGACCCTGCCGCGCCGTTCAAGCCGGACAGTCCCGCCGGAACGGCGCCGAGTGCGTGCTGGTCTTCGGAGATCTTGCGCGACAACACGAACGCGGGCGCTTCGATGGGCGGCATGTCGTCGGGCAGCTGGGGCAGCGGCAAGTCGAGCACCGCCTGGGCGGGCGAGTTCTGCAGCGCGTCCAGTACGGTCTGCTGGCCGATCGCGACGTTTTGCTCGGCCGCGTGCTCCACAGCCTGCCCCTCGGCTGCGATGACGCCGCTGTCCAGTGGCCTCATACCGCGCCCCCGATCTGGTTGGCGATGGAGCCGAGCGCGCCCGCGTTGAACGAGTCGGTGGCGTCGTAGGCAGCGGCGGCGCTGAATGCCGACTCGGAAAGCTTGGCGTACTTGGCCGACAGATCGTTGATGTCCTTCGCCTGCAGCACCTGGGCCGCGGCGAACATCGCCAGATAGTCGACGCCGATCAGTCCGAATACCGGAACCAGCGCGGCGACGTTACGCACCGCGTCGAAATTGCCCGCCCCCGCGAGATCGTCGGCGATGCCCGCGTTCGTGGCGGCGAACGCCCGGACCGCTTCGGTCTCTACCGAGAGATCACTCATCGAGTTGCCCCCCAAAAAAATCGTCGTGAACATCTGTGTCATGAACTTCGTCGTGACCCGTCCGCTCCCCGGCCGAATCGGCTGGGCCGCTACGGTGTGGGCTCAATATAGCGGACGAGACCGCCGAGGTTCGAGGCCGAGCGCGACGTCACGAGCCGAATCGCAGCCAACTGGAACGTGTTGCAAATTAGAACAAGTTCTATATTCTCGGTGCCATGAAGGTCGCAGTGACCGGCGCAGCCGGCTACCTTGGCACGAATCTGCTCCCCCTGCTCGCAGAGCACGGCCATGAGGTCACCGCCATCGATCGGACGATCCCCGACGCGGCCGCCGCGCCGAATGTGACCTGGGTGCGCGGCGACGTACTCGATCCGGCGTCGATGCGCGCCGCGCTGGCCGGCGCCGAGGTCGTCTACCACCTTGTCGCGGTGATCACCCTCGCCGAGAAGAACGACCTGGCCTGGCAGGTGAACACCGAGGGCGTGCGCGTGGTTGCCGAGGCGGCGCTTGCCGTCGGCACGCGCCGGATGGTGCACGCCAGTTCCATCCACGCATTCAACCAGTACAGCTGCGGCGGCCGGATCGACGAGGGCGCGCCGCGGTCGACCGAGACGGCGCTGCCGGTCTACGACCGCTCGAAATGGGCGGGCGAGGTGGAACTCCGCAAGATGATCGACGAGGGCTTGGACGCTGTGCTGTGCAACCCCACCGGCGTCTTCGGCCCGCTCGACTACAGCAGGCCGCTGTCCCGGATCAACCGCACCCTCGCCGACGCGGCACGGGGTCGGGTGCCGGCGATGATCGGCGGCGGCTTCGATCTGGTCGACGTGCGCGACGTAGCCAAAGGCCTACTGCTGGCCGGCGAACACGGCCGCACCGGCGAGAACTACCTGCTCGGTGGATCGATGATCTCGATGCTCGCGCTGTGCCGCCTGGCCGCAGGCCACGGCGGCAAGAAGGGTCCGAAGTTCGCCATCTCCCCCAAGATCGTGTCCGGCGTCATCCCGATGCTCGCGCCGATCGGCAAGCTGTTCAACTCCGACATCGTCTCCAAGGCCGCGCTCGGCGCACTGATCTCCGCACCTGTCGTCGACCACGGCAAGGCCGAGCGCGAGCTCGGCTACCAGCCGCGACCGATCGATGAAACTGTCCGCGATCTGGTCGCCTTCTTCGCCGACCCGGCCCGGCCGACGCCACCCGGTGCCCGGCAGATTGCTTGACAGTCACTAGAACACGTGTTCGACTTAAGGGGTGCGGTGGCAAAGCCAAACCCTGGACGCTGATGACGGCGCCCTGCCCGGGCTGTCCAGGGCCGGTTTCGTGCGCACCGTACAGACGCCCGAGTTCGACGGCGTCACATTCCACGAGGTGCTGTGCAAGAGCGCCCTGAACAAGATGCCCGAGGGCGCGAACCTGCCGTTCCATTGGACCGTCAATCCGATGCGCGGCTGTTCCCACGCGTGCCGGTACTGTTTCGCGCGCGGCACACACGAGTATCTGGAACTGGACGCGGGCCGGGACTTCGATTCGCAGATCGTGGTGAAGACGAATATCGCCGCGGTGCTGCGCAAGGAGCTCGGCAAGCGGTCCTGGCGCCGCGAGCCGGTGGCGCTGGGCACCAATACCGACCCGTATCAGCGCGCGGAGGGCCGGTATCGATTGATGCCGGGCATCATTCGCGCGCTGACCGATTCGGGCACCCCGTTCTCCATCCTCACCAAGGGCACGCTGCTGCGCCGGGATCTGCCGTTGCTCACGCCGGCCGCCCGCGAGGTGCGGGTCGGCCTCGCAGTATCCATCGCGATCCTCGATCAGGACCTGCACCACAGCCTGGAACCCGGGACGCCGTCGCCTCGGGCACGGCTGGATCTCGTGCGCGCACTCACCGACTCGGGGTTCGCGGTAAATGTCATGGTCGCGCCGGTGATTCCCGGTCTCACCGACGGCCGAGCGCACCTGGACGCGATCTTCGGCGCCATCGCCGAGGCCGGGGCCGGCTCGGCCGTCGCGTTTCCGATGCACCTACGCGGCAGCACCAGGGGCTGGTTCCTGACCTGGCTGGCCGAACACCATCCCGCCCTGCTGCGCCGCTACCGCCAGCTCTATGGCCGGGGCGCGTACGTGACACCGGAATACTCGGCGTGGCTGCGCGGGCGGATCGATCCACTGCTGGCCGAGCATGGTCTGACGCCACGGAGAACAACCGAATCGCAGACACCCTCCGAAACTCCACACAGGACAGACCCACAGCTGGCATTGTTCGCCTGACACCTCCACCGCCGATTCCGGACGGACCGCGCGCTTCGGGGGCACGTATCGCGCTCGACGGAGTAGTTTGGCGATGGCACCTCTCATCGACGAGGAAGTGAAGCAGGCACATGGTTTCGCACCAAAGTGATGTCGGCACAGCGAAATTGGAAAAGGTTGTGATTCGGTTCGCCGGGGACTCCGGCGACGGGATGCAGCTGACCGGCGATCGCTTCACCCACGAGGCCGCCGCGTTCGGCAACGACCTGGCCACCCAGCCGAACTTCCCCGCCGAGATCAGAGCGCCGCAGGGCACGTTGCCCGGTGTCTCGTCGTTCCAGATCCAGATCGCCGATCACGACATCCTCACCGCCGGTGATCAGCCCGACGTGCTGGTCGCGATGAACCCCGCCGCGCTCGAGGCCAACCTGGAGGATCTCCCGCGCGGCGCCACCGTCATTGTCAACACCGACGAGTTCACCAAGCGCAACCTCGCGAAGGTCGGCTACGGCGCCGATCCGCTGACGGACGAGACACTGTCGGATTTCGTGGTGCATCGCGTCCCGATGACCTCGCTCACCCTCGGCGCCACCGAATCGACCGGCGTCGGGAAGAAGGACGCCCAGCGCGCGAAGAACATGTTCGCGCTCGGCCTGCTGTCCTGGATGTACGGGCGGCCGATCGGCCGCACCGAACAGTTCATGCGGGAGAAGTTTGCGGCGAAGCCGGAGATCGCCGAGGCAAACGTGCTGGCGTTTCGCGCGGGCTGGAATTACGGCGAGACCACCGAGAGTTTCGCCACCACCTACGAGATCGCGCCCGCCGAGCTGCCACCGGGCACCTACCGCCAGATCACCGGCAACACCGCGCTCGCTTACGGCCTGATCACCGCGGGGCAGCTCGCGGGGCTGCCGGTCTTCCTCGGCACATACCCGATCACGCCCGCCTCGGACATCCTGCACGAGCTGAGCAAGCACAAGAACTTCGGCGTCACGACGTTCCAGGCCGAGGACGAGATCGCCGGAATCGGCGCCGCGCTGGGTGCGGCGCTCGGCGGTGCGCTCGGCGTCACCAGCACCTCAGGGCCCGGTCTCGCGCTCAAGAGCGAAACCATCGGTCTCGCGGTGATGACCGAGCTACCGCTGGTAGTGATCGACGTGCAGCGCGGCGGACCGTCCACCGGCCTGCCGACCAAGACCGAGCAGGCCGACCTGTTGCAGGCGCTCTACGGCCGCAACGGCGAGTCACCGGTGGCAGTACTCGCGCCGCGCTCCCCCGCCGACTGTTTCGCCACTGCCGTGGAGGCGGCACGGATCGCGCTCACCTCACGCACCCCGGTGCTGCTGTTGTCCGACGGCGCGATCGCGAACGGTTCGGAACCGTGGTCGATTCCGCGCGTCGACCAGCTGGCCCCGATCGATCCTGCGTTCGAGCCGGAAGGCGACGACGCCGACCCGTTCCAGCCGTACGCCCGTGACCCTGACACGCTGGCACGCCCGCTCGCCGTACCGGGCACCAAGGGGCGCGCGCACCGCATCGGCGGACTGGAGAAGGCCGACGGGAGCGGCAACATCTCCTACGACCCGACGAACCACGAGCTGATGGTCCGGTTGCGGCAGGCCAAGATCGACGCGATCGCCGTCCCCGATCTCGAGGTGGATGACCCGGAGGGCAACGCCGAGCTGCTGCTGATCGGCTGGGGAAGCTCCTACGGCCCGATCGGCGAGGCGTGCCGTCGCGCCCGTCGCCGCGGCGCGCCGGTCGCGCAGGCGCACCTGCGGAATCTGAATCCGTTGCCCGCCAACCTCGGTGATGTGCTGCACCGTTACCGCACCGTGGTCGCGCCGGAGATGAACGGCGGTCAGCTCGCCATGCTGCTACGCGCGAAGTACCTGGTCGACGTGCGGCCGTGGACGAAGATCGCCGGCACAGCATTCTCCGCGCAGGAGCTGGTCGGAGTCATCGACGCAGCGCTGGACGGATCGATCGCGGACATGGAACAGGACAAGGCCTTTGCCGCGCGAGCCCAGGCCACATATCGAGCACAACCGGACGAAGTCCGTCCACAGACCTGCGCCGGGCCGAGCGCAGGCGAGGAAGCCGCAGATCAAGCGCTACCGGACGAAGTCCGTCCACAGACCTGCGCCGGGCCGAGCGCAGGCGAGGAAGCCGCATACCGCACGGTTGGGGGTAACGAATGACGATCGTGGAAACCTCGCTTGTCGGCACAGATCTGGGCCTGACCGGGGTGTCGGGCGTGCCGCCTGCGGACGGACCGCAGAAGGCGAAGGACTTCACCTCCGATCAGGAGGTGCGCTGGTGCCCTGGCTGCGGCGACTATGTGATCCTGGCGACCGTGCGGGGTTTTCTCGCCGAACTCGGATTGCGCAGGGAGAACCTGATGTTCGTCTCCGGGATCGGCTGCTCCAGCCGCTTCCCGTACTACCTGGAGGCCTACGGCATCCACTCCATCCACGGTCGCGCACCCGCGATCGCCACCGGCCTCGCGGTCAGCCGCCCCGACCTGTCGGTCTGGGTGGTGACCGGCGACGGTGACGCGCTGTCCATCGGAGGCAACCATCTCATCCACGCGTTGCGCCGTAACGTGAACATGACCATCCTGCTGTTCAACAACCGGATCTATGGTCTCACCAAGGGTCAGTACTCACCGACCTCGGAGCTGGGCAAGATCACCAAGTCCACCCCGATGGGCTCGGTGGACCACCCGTTCAACACGTTGTCGGTCGCACTCGGCGCCGAGGCTACCTTCGCTGCCCGCGCTCTGGATTCCGACCGCGCGGGGCTCACCGAAGTGCTGCGCGCGGCCGCTGAGCACCGTGGCACGTCGTTCGTGGAGATCCTGCAGGACTGCCCGATCTTCAACGACGGCTCGTTCGACGTGCTTCGACGGGAGAACGCCGCGGACCATCTCGTACCACTGCGGCATGGCGAACCCATCCGCTTCGGCGCCGAGGGCGAATTCGCGGTCGTGCGTGACGGTTTCCGCCTCGAGGTGGCCCGTACCGACAGCATCGCGGAGTCCGACATCGTGGTGCACGACGCCTACGCCGACAGCCCCGAGTACGCCTACGCGCTGTCACGGCTGTCGGACCAGGATCTCGGCCACGTGGTCACCGGCATCTTCCGCAGCGTCTCGCGGCCGACCTACGACGACGCGGTGCGCGCCCAGACCGAGATGGCCCGCGAGCGTAAGCCGATCGGTCCGGACTCGCTCCAGTGCCTGCTCAACGGGTCCGAAACCTGGACTGTCACGTAGGTCCGCGGGCGAACGTGACGAATCCGTTCGGTGCCGGACGCCGCACGAATTCGTGGCAGCGAGATGGTGTCAGGCGCGCTTGGCAAACCCGAGGTCGATGACGGCGTCGCGTTCCTGTTCGAGTTCGGCGACCGAGGCGCCGATGCGGGCACCGGCAAAATCGTCGATGGTCAGATCGGGAACGATCGTGTAACCGCCGTTCCCGCACGTCACCGGGAACGAACTGATCAGACCCTCGGGCACCCCGTAAGAGCCGTCCGAGGGAACGGCCATGGACACCCAGTCACCGTCCCGGGTGCCACGCACCCAGTCGTGGATGTGGTCGATCGCCGCGCTGGCCGCGCTGGCCGCCGAGGACGCGCCGCGTGCCTGGATGATGGCGGTGCCGCGCTGCTGCACAGTGGGAATGAAGTCCTCGGTCAGCCACCCGCGGTCGCCGATGAAATCGAGGGCGGGACGACCCGCGATGGTGGCGTGCGCGATGTCCGGGTACTGCGTCGCGGAGTGGTTGCCCCAGATCGCCACGCGGGCGATGTCGGCGGCAGGAGCACCGGTCTTCCTGGCCAACTGGGCGATGGCTCGGTTGTGGTCCAGACGGGTCATCGCGGTGAACCGCTCGGCGGGCACGTCAGGGGCGTTGCTCATGGCGATGAACGCGTTGGTGTTGGCTGGGTTTCCGACCACGAGCACCTTCACGTCGTCGGCCGCGCTGGCGTTGATCGCCGCGCCCTGCTCGGTGAAGATCGTGCCGTTGGCGGAGAGCAGATCCGCGCGCTCCATCCCCGCCGTGCGCGGACGGGCGCCGACCAGCAGCGCGATATCGGCGTCCGCGAAGCCGATCCACGGATCGTCGCTGATGTCGATGGACTCCAGCAGCGGAAACGCACCGTCGTCCAGCTCCATCGCGACACCCTCGAGCGAGGCCACCGCGGCGGGAATCTCGAGCAGCCGCAGTCGTACCGGCGTGTCCGGGCCGAGCATCGCACCGGAGGCGATCCGGAACAGCAGGCCGTAGGCGATCTGGCCCGCGGCTCCGGTCACGGCGACGGTCACGGGTGCGGTGCCGGCGGCGGTGCTCACGACGAACTCCTTGCGGTAGGGGGCTCTCGGTGCCCACCCTATCGACTCTCACCGCCCGCGAAACCCCGTGGTGAGCTACACGACAGTAATCCGTCCGCGCGGCCGCATACCCCGCGTGCGCAGCGCCACCGGTGCGGCATACCGGCGACGACGGTGCCAGCGGATCTCCCGCGGCGCCGGATCAGCCGAGCGCGGCAACCTCGGCATCGGTCAGCACGACCGGCGACACCACGTCCTTCGCCCGTGCCAACTGCACGGCGCGATATAGCGGCCGCTCTTCCAGTCCCGCATCGCGCGCCTCCACCCGCAGCTGGTGCAACAACATCGCGGAAACAGCGACCGCAGCAGCCAATTGACTGGCCGCGAGCGCGTCGGCCAGCCTGCGCAGACCGAGCAGGTGCAATTCGCGCCCGCTACCCGCGTCGGTGTACATGGCCAGCGGGATGAGCTGCGAGACCTCCCCCGCGGTGACCCGAAGGGCGATGCGGCTCAACCGGGCCGGGAAGACCAGCACCTCGGCACCAGTCGCAGCCGATATCTCCACCTGCCGCTCGCCGAACAGCCTGCGGGCATGAATCATCGTGCCCGCCAACCACATTCGACGACGCCGCAGCGCGACGGCATAGAGCACGGTCGGCGCGCCGACGACGAGACCGATGGCGACGGCGAACGGCCAGGTCACCACGGTAGCCGCCAACAGCGCGGCTCCGATCCCGATGCCCGACGCGGCAAGCGCGAGGCGGCGCAGCATCGGCGCGTACAGCTCGGGTGCGACCAGATCGAGTCCCACCGGCGCAACGGCCTGCTGGTCACCAGAATTCGTCGACACTGCTCCGCCCTCTCCCGACTCCGGCACGTGCCGGGTCACGCTACCGTGCCGACCCACCTGGGTGAGCGGGCGTTCGGTGTCAGGTGGTCCCACATGCCGCCGTCTGACCCCGAGTTCGATGCTGTCCTGGCCGGAGCGAGGCCGTCGGCTAGCCGACCAACGACGCTCGGAGCACACCGACCACCTCGCCCAGCGGAACCTGCCGCTGCTCGCCGGTCGCCATGTCCTTGAGCCCGACGGTGCTGTCCGCGAGGTCGCGGTCGCCGAGCACCATGGTGAACTTCGCCCCGGACCGGTCGGCCGCCTTCATCGCGCCCTTCACGCCGCGTCCGCCGTAGGCGAGGTCGACCCGGATGCCTGCCGACCGCAGCTGCGCGGCGAGCACGACCATCCGATGCTGGGCGGCATCGCCCAGCGGCACACCGAACACATCGCAGCGCGCCGGGTTTCCCGCCGACTTGCCCTCGGCCTCCAGTGCGAGCATGGTTCGGTCCACGCCGAGCCCGAAACCAATTCCGGACAGCGGTTGTCCACCGAGCTCGGCCATCAGCCCGTCGTAGCGACCGCCACCGCCGATGCCCGACTGGGCGCCGAGACCATCGTGCACGAACTCGAAGGTGGTCTTCGTGTAGTAGTCGAGTCCGCGCACCATGCGCGGGTTCACCACATACGGCACGCCGAGCGCGTCCAGGTGGCCGAGCACCTGCTCGAAGTGCGCCTTGGCCGACTCCGAGAGGTGATCGATCATCAGCGGGGCATCCGCGGTCATCGCGCGCACCTCGCGCCGCTTGTCGTCGAGGACGCGAAGCGGGTTGAGCTGGGCCCGGTGCTTGGTCTCCTCGTCCAGCGGCAGCCCGAACAGGAACTCCTGCAGCAACTCCCGGTACTGCGGGCGGCAGGTCTCGTCGCCGAGCGAGGTGATCTCGAGCCGGAAGCCGTCGAGCCCGAGCCCACGGAACCCTGCGTCGGCGATGGCGATTACCTCGGCGTCCAACGCCGGGTCGTCGACGCCGATCGCCTCGATGCCCACCTGCTGCAGCTGCCGGTAGCGGCCCGCCTGCGGCCGCTCGTAACGGAAGAACGGACCCGCGTAGCACAGCTTCACCGGGAGCTGGCCGCGGTCGAGTCCGTGTTCGATGACCGCGCGCATCACGCCCGCTGTCCCCTCGGGTCGCAATGTCACGCTGCGATCACCGCGGTCCGGGAAGGTGTACATCTCCTTGGTGACCACGTCGGTCGACTCGCCGACACCGCGGGCGAACAGCCCGGTGTCTTCGAAGACCGGCAGCTCGATATGTCCGTACCCGGCCAGTCGGGCGGCGCGGATGAGGCCGTCACGCACCGCGACGAACTCGGCCGAGCCGGGAGGCACGTAGTCCGGTACCCCCTTCGGGGCGGAGAAGCTGCTGGTCTTGGTCACGATGCTCCAGTTTCCACCACCACGGCCCGCGAAGTCCAACCGGTTCACCGAACCGCCTCTCAGGAAGGTTACGGAACAGTCTCAGGAAAAAATGGCACACTCTTATCCCGATGTCATCGGATACGGGAGGAACGCGGTAGTGCCGAGCAACGAACAGCGACGAGCAACGGCGAAACGCAAGCTGGAGCGTCAGCTCGCCAACCGGGCTCAGCGAGCGCGCAGGCGCAAGCAACTCACGATCGCCGGCTCGGTGCTCGGTGTGGTCGTCGTGGTCGCCGCCGTGACCGGGGTATACTTCCTGACCCGCGGCGACAACGACAGCTCCGATGCCGCCGACGCCTCGCTGACCAGCTCACCGGCCGCCGCGGCCGCGGCGCTACCCGCCGCGAAGGCCAAGCCGGCGACGGTCGACTGCGTTTACCGCGATGGCGCCAAGCCCGCGGACAAGGCCGCGACCAAGCCGAAGGCCGGTGGCATACCGACCACCGGTGTCGACGCCAAGGTCAGCGTGAGCATGGAGACCAGCCAGGGTTCGATCGGGCTGACGCTGAACAACGCCGACTCACCCTGCACCGTGAACAGCTTCGTCAGCCTGGCTTCGCAGAACTTCTTCGACGGCACCGGCTGCCACCGGATGACCGCGGACGAGGGCCTGAAGGTGTTGCAGTGCGGTGACCCGACCGGCTCCGGATCCGGCGGGCCCGGTTATGAGTTCGACAACGAATACCCGACTGATCAGTACGCGCCGGACGATCCGGCGCTCAGCAATGCGGTCGCCTACAAACGCGGCGTGCTCGCCATGGCCAACGCGGGTCCCGGCACCAACGGCAGCCAGTTCTTCGTCGTCTACGGGGATTCACAGCTGCCGCCGCAGTACACGATCTTCGGGACCGTGGACGAGAACAGCCTCGGTACCCTCGACAAGATCGCCAAGCTCGGCCAGGACAACTCGAACGGCCCCGGCGACGGCAAGCCGAAGGAGCCGGTCACGATTCAATCGGTGCGCATCGACCGCTGATCGTCCGATGCTCGGGCCCGCCGCCGATCACCGGCCGGCGAGCCCGAGCTCAACGCTGATCCGACGCGCCGCCACAATAAGCGACCCTATTATTCGGTAGGTTTTTCCTAGAAATCCGGAGATCCTCCGTTGAGTTCGCACGCGTGCCGGAATTGTGCGATATATGCTGATATGCGGCACGCTCGTACGATTGTGTCGACCTTTGTCAGGTAATCTCGAACGAAGGAGTTCCCGCAGCGTAGCCATCCCGCAATAGGGCGATCCCCTAGTAGGGAGTGCCGCGCAACGAGTCCTCCGGGTGTCCGCGTTTGCAGGCGGGGCCCACTGCACGGACAACAGTTCGCGTGGCGGCGTCCGTGACGAAGCACCACATTCATCCACAGTGATCACTGCAGCATCGGGGAGCAGCCATGTCCGAAGAACTGGACGACATCGGCCGGGAGACCGCGGCCATGATGAGGACTATGTTGCAGATGGCGACGCTCGTCGCACTGCGGACCCGCGAGCGTGGTCAGAAAGAAGCCGAAGCGCGCGCCAAGCTTACGGACGCCCGCATCAAAGAGGCCAAAGAGATGCAGCTCCGCGAGGCCCGTGACGCGAAGGCCAAAGATCCGCGAAACACCGAACTGGCCCGGCTGATCGAGAAGCCGATCGCGGAAAAGGGCGTGTCGCTGGAGAAGGACCGCTTCTCCGCACAAGCCGAGGCCACGCGCATGGCCGCCAACGCCGCCGCGAACGCCAAGCCCGCGATGCGGTACGACTCCACGGAACGCCGGATGGCGATCGCCGCCCATCTCGCCAAAATGGGTGTCGCGCCGGAACTGGCCGCGGTGCGGATGTTGATCGAGGTAGGCCAGGCACAGCCGCCGGGCGAGGCCGTGCGCACTCGCCCGGACGAGGCGCCGTCGGTGACGCGGGCCAGGGAACAGGAAGCTCGCGGCCTGGAACGCGCGAGACAGTAGACGAACGAACGCCCGCTGGGAGACCCAGCGGGCGTTCGGTCTATTCCGGCAATCCGCGCGAACGACTGTCCGACAAGCGATTACAGACGGAAGTCGCCGATCGTGGGATCACCGAACATGCCGTGCTGCGGCGACTTCAGCGGCAGCGGGCTGAGCATGTCCTTGTGACCGTTGCGCACACTGCAGTATTTGAACGGCCCCTTGGGGTCGAAGAGTTTTGACATGTGCGGATCCGCGTGGTCCAGGAACCAGACACTCAGCCCGGTGCGCCCGTCCAGGCGGTAGTGCTCCCACGCCCGCCACAGCGCGTCCAGCCGCGCAACCGCCTCGGCGTGCTGCCACCACTCCGGGCACCACACCGTATCGCTGAGATCGGTGACCTGACGCCGGTAAACCAGGCTGAGATAATTTTCGACGAACTCCACCACACTCGCGTAGATCATCGGTTGTTGCTGCTGTTCGGTCACAGCGGGCGAACCTCCTCGACCTGTCCGTACTCCGGCGGCGGTGCCGACTTGCTCAACGAGGGCGCGCCGATCAGGTCCGTGATTTCCGTCTTGCGCTGCGGATCATGGTGCGTGATGGACTTCTTCACCTCGGCAGCGTACTCGCCTTCCCACCACGGCACCGTCCGGACCAGTACCGGCGGCGCACCGGATGGGAACACGATGGCCCGGCCGCGCGGCAACGTTGCCAGACCGTTGACCGAGAACGTCTTCGATGAACCCAGCGACCGCGAATAGCTCTTGCCGCCTTTGGATTCCGAGACCGACTGGGAGATCGCATCGTATTCGCCGAGGACATCGGACCGCTCCTGCAGGAACCTGGTGTCGTCGACGCCGCTGCCGAGAACCTTGATGTTCGCCGCCGACCAGAGGGCGTTCATGCCGCTCTCCCCCCAACAGCGGGCGCCCTGCGCCCAGGACTGCAGCACCGTCATCACCACGATGCCGCGTGAGCCGAAGTGGCTGTACTGCTTGGGCAGATCCTTCCAACGCACCACGTTCGCGGCCTCATCGAGTACCGCGAGCAATGGAATCGCCAGCCTACCGCCGCGCGACTGCGATGCCTTGCGCATCGCGACGTCCACTACTGCCTCGGTGAGCGCGCTCACCAGCGGCGCGGCCGACCCGCGGCCCTCGAGGGACAAGCTGTAGAGAGTTCCGTTGTGCTCGAGGAACTCCAGCTCATCGAATTCCCTGCGGTCCCCGCCCCTGGTGATCCACGGGTGCACGTTCGACAGCTTCAGGCAGCGGATCATCTTTTTGGCAGTACCGAAGATGCCACTTCGCGTGCGCGGATCGGTGTTGTACTGCGAGGAAAGACCGGAGGCCGTGTAGTGGTGGCGTGCGGCGCGCAGGAGCTCGATCGGCTCGGTATCCTGCGGGTTCGTCACCCACTCCCACACTTGGACGATCGGCCTGCGACCGTTGCGGTCACCGACGGCAGCGGCGAGGAACAGCCCGGCGAGCAAGTCCTCGGCCTCCGGATCGAAAAACGCGTCCGTCTTGGTGTCGCTGCCGTCGTCGCCGTCGGCGAAGTGCCCGGCCAACCGCGCCGCGCGCATCTCGCAGCCCTCGCGGCCCGCGTCCACCCAGGACAACGGATCCCAGAACCAGGTCGGCTCCTCGCCTGCGACGCCCTGCGGATCGAAGACGAAAGTGGGACTTCCCTTGGACTCCCGGACGTCTCGGGTCGCGTCCACCACGTCTCGCTTGTTGGAGGTGGCCAGCACCGGTCCGATCGCGGTGAGGATCGCCGGTATGACGCGTGAAGTCGATTTGCCCTGCCGCGGACCCCAGATGTCCAGGTGTAGATCCTCGTAGGAGCCGTAGAGCATCACCCCGTCGGCCACGCCGACACCGATCGGCACACCGGGAACGTCGTCGTAGCCGAGTCGCACGCCGAGCTGATCGGCTTTCTCCCGGACACCCGCCTCCGTGAGCATCGAGATCGCGCCGCCGCTGCCCATCACGTCGGCCTTATCGTCGACCGGCAGCCTGCCCTTGCTCTGGCGCTTGTTCAGCTGTCTGAGGATCACGAGGTAGGCGATCACGCTGGCGATCACCAGCAGCAAGATCACTGTCGATGCGCCCGGCCACTGCAGTCTTCCTTTGGCGAGGTCGGCGACGATGGCGATCGGGTTGATCGGGACCCTCTGCGGGCTGCCCGCGAGCATGTTGCCCAGATGCACCGCGATCCAGAGGGTTCCGAAGATCGCGAAGCCGGCGTAGGTCAGATACAGGCTGAGATCGGGTCCGGGCACGGCCGGATCCGTCACCTTTTTCTTCTTCGCCATGTGTCCTCCTGGGTCGGCGGTCCGGTGGTGGAAGCGTGTGGTCAGCGGAACGCGTCGAGTCGCCATCCGTCGGGCGTGCGCACCACGGTGGCGATCACTGTCGCCGGTGGCAACGGCTCCTTGCGCCCGCTCGGATAGACGACGGTCTGCTCGATCCCGATCTTGAACTGCTGGATGTTCGGTTCGGTGGTGTTCGGCGCCGTCTCGCCGGAGGCGAAGGTGAACGCGTCGACGCGGGCTGCGGCCTTCGCCCAATCCGACCACTGCAGCGTCGCTTTCGGGGTCTCGATGCCGGTCGGCGAGGCATCCAGCATACGAATCAAACTGGGGCCCAGGAACTTCCGAGCTCGGGTCAACGATGTGCCCTGGTTCTCGGTAGCGGGTTCCCAGCTGTAGATCTCCCGCAGCGCAGCAACGGCGACGCCGTCGGGCGTCACCGGGTCGGGCGCGGGGACGCCCTCGAGCAACCGGGTCGTGGACGTAGCGGGATGCACCCCATCGGATCCCGCGTCCACGCGGTCCCCACGACCGCAGGCCACGCCCAGCACCGCGACGCTCAGCACCAGCATCACCACCAGTTTCGCGCGTACACTTGCTTTGCCTCTCCAGGCTAGCCGCATCGGGTGGCACTTCGGCAGTCCTGCCGCCGTGTGTTCATCCGCGGTGCGTGCCCGGGCACTCACAGCACTCTCCTCGCCCGTCCGTCCCCGGGCACCGCGACTTCCGAGACACCGCCGCCGGACCGCGCGCCGACGCCGGGCACCGACTGGATCATGCGCCCGTTCCCGGCGTAGATCCCGACCTGCGCGGGTCCGCGCGGACCGAATGAACTGAATACCAGGTCACCCGGCTGTGTTTTGTTCATCGGCACCTCGGCACCCGACTCCCACTGCTGTTCGGCCGTGCGCGGCAGCGTCACCGCGCCGGAGGAGGCCGCGAACACCGCCGCCGAGGTCAGCCCAGGGCCGTCCAGACCGCCGCCGCTCGGCCCCTGTGACCCGCCGCCGCCCCACACGTATGGTGTGCCGAGCCATTCGTGCGCGGCCTCGACGATCTGGTCGCCGTTCGAGCCCTCCCTCGGCGTGAACCGGCCGAGCGAGCCGGGCGCGCGGTACTGCGCCTCCATCGCCAGAATGTTCCGCACGTACGGCTGAGTCTCGGCATAATGTGCCGCAGCCTGATTCGGCATGCCGCCCGAGGCGAGCACCGCGCCTTCGCCAGCGTTGTACGCGGCCAGCGTCAGCGCGACGACATCGCCCTGCACCTTCCCCTCGGATTGCCACCGCAGGATCTTGTGCGCGATCGCGCACATGTAGCGGCCCTGACCGATGATCGCGTCGCCGTCGTCCCACACGCTGGCGACGCCGTTGCCGTCGGCGTCGATCACGTACGGCCGACCATCATCCGGATCGGTACTCGCCGCGGTGCCCGGCAGGAACTGCGCCAGACCCTGCGCGCCGGCCGGTGAGGTTGCGCCGCGCCGGAATCCTGACTCCTGCCTACCTTGCGCGGCAAGCAGCGACGGGGTGATCTGTGGGCAGATCGAACCCGCGCGGCGATACCAGATTTCCAATTCCGGCGGCACCTTGCCGGCGGCGAGCGCGCCACCGGCGGTGCCGAAGCCGAGACTGCACCGCGGATCGCTGGAGTAGGCGCGCGCGCCACCGACGTCCGGGGTGGGGGCGCCGTCCAGCCAGGGCAACGGGTCGATCTGACGTCCGCCGGTGAACCGGCCGCCCGGGACGATCTCGAAATGCAGGTGCGGACCGCTGGATTCACCCGCGGAGCCGACCGCGCCGATGGGCTGACCCGCGGTCACCGTGTCACCGACTCGGACCAGCACACCGGAGTTCCACATGTGGCCGTAGACCGCCGAGTACGAGCGGCCATTGGTGTCCACCGAGTCGATGACGATCCAGTTGCCGAAACCCGATGCGGGACCTGCGGCGACGACACGTCCGTCGGACACGGAGTAGATGGGGGTGCCGTCGGCAGCGGCCAGGTCGACTCCCTTGTGTGCGCCACCGCGCGCGCCGAAGGTGTCGGAGACAGTGAAGGTTCCGGTCGCCAACGGCAGGGTGCGGCGCAGCGGACCGGAGCCCGCGGCCAGCGAGGGCGTCGCGGTCGCGGTCGGATTGGTCTGTGTGGCGGTGGGATTGCCGGACGCGGCGGCACGCGAATCACCAGACGCGTAACCGCCCAGCGGCGGCAGTACGGACTGCGAACCGAGCACCGAGGATCCTTCGCAGGCGTCATCCACCGCGGGCATGATGATGACCAGCACGATGGTCAGGAGGCCGAGAACCGCGCCGAGCGCGACCCACAGCACCGATTTGCCGCTCATCGCTGCCCCTCGGCGGCGCGCCGAGCGCAGGCGTGCTTCACGTCCGGCGCCGGGTTTCGTTGAGGGTGTCGGCCAGGGTGCGGTTCATCTCGGCGGCGGCCGCCAACTGTTGTTGCAGCAACGCGACCTTCCGCCGCAACGCGGGCGCGTCCATGCGCTCCAGACCGGGGCCTTCGGCCGCACGCACCCAGTTCCGTACCGAATTCGTGTGCACCCCGATCTGTTCGGCGACCACGCGACAGGCCTCCGATTCGCTGTGTAGTTTGCCCGTGAGCGCGATGACTTGCTGGACGGCGGCCTCGCGCACCTCCGGCGAGACGCGGCGGTAGGATCGGTGCGGCATCATGCGGCGCACCCCCGGTCGTCGGTCACGTACCGCGGCACGCCGCCGATCATTCCCGCATCGCGTCCCCGCTGATATCTCATGCGGCACTCCCTGGCGAATCCGTTCCCCGCGAAGTCGATTCGGTGAATTCGCTGAACCGCTGATTGGTATCGTGGATCCCGCTTTCCTTCTCCGACAGCGTGAATTCCATGTGGAATGGGATGCCGGGCCGACGGTCTTCACCGATCTTCAGCAGGAACTTACCGGTTCCGGGCGGAGATGGCCTCTGCTGGCCCGGTTTGAGCGCCTCGCCGGTCAATGCCTGCGGTGCGGACCATCCGGTCACCATCTCCTCCTCGGCCGACGTGAACGGCACCGTGCTGTCCAGCCGCTTGATCTCTTCGGCAGGAAGCGCTCCGAAGATCTTGGCGCGCGCACGTTCGAGGAAACCGAGCGCCTTGGCGATGGCGGCTTCCGATCCGAGTGCTTGCAGGTCCTTGATGGTATGGCTGATCATGATCAGCGCGGTGGCGATGCCGCGCTGCAATCGGGTGAGCTCGTCGACCCGGTCCACCATGAAGTCGCCGAGACCGAGCACCTGCCACAGTTCGTCCATCACGACCTGGAAATAGCGCTGCGGGCCCAGATCCGCGTCGGCGAGCACGTGCGCGGCCTCGACCGAGGCGAATCCGTCGGCCCAGCAGGCCAGCATGACCGCGGCCTTGAGCTTCTTGTCACCGGTCGGGATGTGCGACACGTCCATGCACACCGCGACCGCGCTGGTGTCGATCGGCACCGTGGTCTGCCCGTTGAAGACCGCGCCGAACGGGCCCTGGGTCAGAGCGCGCAACGAGCGGCGCAAACCCTTGATCGCGTTCTGGTACTCGGCCGGGTTGTCGGCGCCCGCGTCCAACATCAATTCCTCACCGCCACCGACGATCACCTCGAGGAGGTTCTCCATGATCGGCGGCTTGTCCGGCGTGAAACCGCTGCCGGGTTTGTAGAGGATACGCAACGCGGTGGAGATCAGCGTCTCCTCGTAATCGCGCACGCGGTCGCCGCGGACCAGTTCGACCAGACCGGCGATCAGTGTCACCTGCCTGGCCCTCAGGTCTTGCAACACCTGAAGTTGCAGGGCAGGAAGGTCTTCCAGGCGCGGCACGACCGCGCCGAGCACACCCGCCGCGAGCGGGTTGAGCTTGCCGTGCCCATATCCCAGGTCGATCACCTGGCCCCCGACCAGCTCGACCATCTTGCGGTAGTCCGGTTTGACGTCGGCCAAGATGAGCGGCGTAATCCCCTGCGCGATACCGCCGAGCACGATCCTGCGCACCAGCGACGACTTGCCGAAACCGTTGAGGCCGAGCACGAACAGGCTGGGTGCGGTGATGAAGCTGCCGCGCATGAACCAGTTCATCGGGTCGAAGCAGACCGGGGCGCCGGTGTGCAGGTGCGAGCCGAGTGGGGTGCCGATCAGCGGCGCGCCCGCGCCGACCGACCACGGCCACAGGCCCGCGACCTGGGCGGTGGTGGCGCGATATTCGACCGGACGTCCGACCACGTTCATCCGGCCGCCGCCCGCGCCCGCGTAGCCGCGGTCGGTGAGTTGGGCTGTGCTGCGGTCGAATCCATCCTCGATCGCCTGCTCGGCGCGGGCGGCGTAGTTGCGGCGGCGGATGTCGTCGGTGCGGACCCGGAACTGTGCCCACGCCGCACGCAGGCCGCTGCCCTCGCGGGCGATCATCTCCAGTTCGGCTCGGGTGGCGTCGTCCAGCAGCGGAGGGCCGGACTGTTTACGTCGGTCTGCCTTTGCCTTCGCGCGGCGGGCCGCCTTGTCCAGGTACGGGGTGCCCATGGCGCGGTCGGCCGTGTAGTCGACCTTCGCGGGCCGTGCTACGCGACCGGTTCCGGCGCCGTTGCGATCCGGGCGCGCGGGCCGGGCAATGCGCTCGGTTACCGCGTCGCGGGTAGGCCGGGCGGTCCGCACGCCGTCAGCACGGGAGCGATCCCCGGACGTGCGCTCGCCGCGGGGGCGGTCGGCGTGCGCCCGTTCGGAACGCGCTCCATCGGACCGGCTCCCGCCTGCTCGCGCTCGCCGCTCGGCAGCCTCTCTCGCGGCCCGCCGTTCCCGGTCGGACATCTCGAGGTCCGACCAATCCTCGCCGCTCACCCGCGCCGAATCCCGCGCGGGGCGCCGCGGCCGCTCCGGCCGCTGCCCCCACTCGTCTCGCCCGGCTTGCTCGAGCCGCCTGCGGCGAGCGGCTTCGTCCCGGTCCCGTACGGGTGGCTCGTAGTCCCGTGCCATGAATCCCTCACCCCGCCAGTGCCTTCGGAATAGTGGCGTGTTCCGGCAGGATCACCCCGCAACCCAGCGAAGCCGCGAAGGCTGCCGCCTGGTATCGGTAACACCGCCGAATCTTCAGGCGCGCCTGGGTCGACAGGTCGCGCGTGATGGCTTCGATACGCGGCAGGTCGCCGCGCAGGGGCTCGGTGATGGTCACCAGTGCCCCGAAGCGGGTCACACCGTGACCCCTGGCCTGCTCCTCGCGGGCCTGCTGGGTGGCGCCCACCCGCAGCGTCGCCGCCGCGGACACGACCCCACGTTCACTCTGCTGGGCTACCAGCGCATTCTTGAAGTCGTCGTCGACGATCTCGGCGGCATCGGCAGCCGAGTGCGGCCGGTACACGATGGCGATACGCTTGCGCGGCACTTCGGGATTCGGTGCGAGCAGCCGCTGCAGCACCCGCTCGTCGACCGCGCCCTCCGGAGCGGCGTCCATTTCCCAGGTCACCGACCGGCCGCCGTCGTGCACCAGGCAGTCCCACTTCTCGTCGTGCGAGACCGGCCCCGCGTCCGCCCAGTCCAGGCCGTGGCCCTCGGGTTCGCCGGCGGCGACCTCGAGGTCGGCCTGCGAGGCAGGGTCGTAGCTGCGCCGGATGAACGAGATCACCTCGTCGGCCGACATCGGCTGCGCGCGCACACCCGCCTCCGCGAGCGCCGCGCAGATGCCGGGCAGGCGGCGGCCGATCTCGACGGCCTCCTCCGCCGGGTTCTTGCGGCGCTCGGCGGTGGTGGCCTTGAACGTGATCGCCACACGCGGAAGCAACTGCACCCGCTCCTGCGGCAGTTCGGTGGCCAGCTCGTACATCACCTGCTGGGCCAGCTCCGGCGCCTCCGGCCGCGTAATCGTGGAAACTTCGGTGAGCAAACGGTTTCCGGTCTCCGGAACGGTGTCGATGACCGGGACCACGGCAACGATGTCGCTGGTCTGGCCGACCGAGGCCAGGAAGGTACCCCATGCCGACACCCACCGGTCGATCACCGGCTGGTCCACTGCCTCGTGGCCCTGGGGCCACGCGCGCAGCACCACCGTGTACTGCGCGAACTGCGGGAGGTGGATCATGCCGAAGCTGTAGCCGCCCGCGTCGATGCCCTCGTAGAGCTTGGAGGGCGCGAGCAGACCGGGCAATCGGGTGACACCGCCCGGGATTCGGGAGAACCGGCCGCCCCGGTACACATGCTCGCCGCGACTGCGTGAGCGCATCCAGTTGAACATCATCAATCCCGTCTCGTAACCCGAACGGCCGCCCGTCCGCCACACCAGTGGAACCATCACGACGACGCCGGTGCCGCCGACGATCAGACCCCACTGGAAGCCGCCGACCATCGCGGTGATCAGCGCCGTGATCACGACCGCGAAGCCGAGCACGGTCTCCTCCCAGCGCAGGCCGAAAAGGCCCGCACTGCGCGGCTTCTGCCAGAGGCCGTACGAGCGCCGCTCGTAGGTGTCGGTGACTGTCATCGCGGAATGGTGCTCCTCCCGAGGTCGGGTGAACGATTCGTCCAGCGGTCGCCCGCGACGTCACCCATTGTTTGGTCGGCCCGGTTCAGGCCGCCGCTCGCGGCGCGCGCCGCGCCGATCCGGCCTGCCGTCCTGGCCGCTCCGGACGCTACCCCGGACGCGCCGGAGGGGCCGGAGGCGCGCGGGGCCCCACCGCCTTGACCGCCGCCACCTCCCCGCGGCGGCGTCGGCCGCGGCGCGCCACCACCGCCGCGAGGTCCGCCCGCGCCGCCAGGACGAGGGCCAGTTCCACTGCCGCTCACGTAACCCGCCGCACCCGGCGCCGCGGAGCCCTTGACACCGACGGCCTTGGTACCCATAGCGCCGAGGCCCGCGACCGCGAGCAAGGTACCGCCGGTCGCGGTGAGACCAGAACCGCCGCTGCCAACGATCGCGACGGCGGGCGTGGCCAACCGCATCAGCGCGGGCAGCACAAACGCCACGCTGCACAGCAACACGATGGCGACCAGCATGCGCTGGGCTTGCTCGCCATCCGGCAGGCCCCCGGTCTCAGTGAGCGAATCCACGTGGCCCGCAGTAGTGAACGCGATCATGTAGACGATCGCCGCCACCGGTTTCCACAGCATGAACGCGATGATCCAGCCGATCAGCTTCTGATACGACTGCTTGCCCACGTTCATGCCCGACGCAGCCGCGGCCAGCGGCAGCACACCGGCCGCGATCACCAGCAGACCCTGGCGGACGATGGCCAGCACGATCTGCGCCAGCGCGCCGAGCAGGCCGACAATCGCGATGATCAGCACCAGACCCGGCGAGAACGCCTGCAGCTTGCTGGTTTTCACCATCAGCTCCGCCAGGTCCTTGGCGTTGCCGTTGGTCGAGTCGTTGATGATCCACTCCGAGAAGCGGTCCGAGGCCTGAGTACCTGCCACGATCACCGCGCCGAGCATCCAGGAGCTGAAAACCACGCGAGTGAACATGCGGAACGACTCGGCCGCCTCGTTCATCGCGGCCCCGCGTCTGGCCTCGGCCAATCGCGCGCCCGAGAGGATCACCGACGCGATCAACAGCAATATCTGCGCTTGATAGGTGTAATCGTTGATCTTCGTGAACAGCGAACCCGAGTCGCTGACCGCCTCGTTGGGCACCTTCATCCAGAAGGTCAACGCCAGGATGATGGCTTCGCCGAGACCGTTCATCAGGGAGTCGACCACCTTGCCGAAGGTCGAGTCCCATGCCTTGTCCTTCACCGCGGTCGCCGCCTGGCCGGGATGCGAAGCGGCGTTGCCCGCTTTGCATGCGGCCGATGCGGCGTCACCGAGGGAGATACCGGGCAGTCCGACGTTGTCGAGCGAATCGTGGATTTCGTTGCACGTCTCGTCGAAACCGTAAGTCTGGCCGTACGCCACCGTCGGCGTCGCGATCATCACCGTGAAGATGACCGCGAATATCGTGACCAGCCGCCTCACCATTGTGTCCACCCCTCGATGCTCCGCAGGGACTCGATCTGTACTCGCTCGTCGCCTGTCACCGTCGTGAGCTTCCAATCTCCGTCTCGCCACACGACCGCTAGGCGCGTGCCCACCCATGTCGGTTGGCCGTCAACTGTTTCTCGTGCCTTTCTCGCAAACTGGATTTTCGCGAAATCATCCGCATAGCTTTCGATTCGGAAGGCATCCGAAGCGAACAGCAGTGGCCTGAGCTTGTCCGGCAGACGGTCGGACACCTTGCCCGCGGCGACCAGCCGGTCGTACTCGGCCAAATACTGTGGCGTCACGTCGACAAGCCGGACCAGCAGGTCGCGATCCCTGGGATTGGCATTTGTCCGCCAGTAGATCTGCTCGGCGGCCAGTGCGGCCCCCTGCGGAGTGTGCGCGAAGCCGACAGCAGCGGAGCCGTCGATTCGGAAAGGGCCGTCGGAAGTGGAGAAACGCACGACCGGACCGCCGAACAACCGTTGCCACACTCCCTCTCCGCTCGCAGGCACCGGCGCGGCGGCGGTCCATCCCGGCGCACCCGACTGCTGCTGCTGATTCGGATTCTGTTGCAGGGCCACACCCGCCGCGCCGACCGGCACGTCGACACGTCGACCGAACATGTCGGTCTCCGGATTGCCGAATGCTGTGGCTCCGCCGCCCGGCCCGGCAGGCGCGGGTGTCGGAACATTCCCCGACGTCGTGCCGGTCCTCGAGACGTGGTCTGCACCTGATGCGTTGTCCCGCATGGCGGCAACGGTGACGAGCACAGCGATCACAACGGCGAGTACCGCACCCGTACCCATCAGCGCCAGGGGCGCACGATCTACTCCTCGTTTACTCACCACTTCGTCCACCCCACCAATGACTCGAGATACTCCGTCTGCGCGTTGTTGGACGTCGAGGGCTTCAAGCGCCAATCACCCGCATCCCACACCATGACCAGACGCATCGCCGCCCACAGCTGCTTGCCGTCCACCACGGGTCCGCGGGTGGCGAGGCGGATGATGGCGAGATCGTCGGCGTAGTCGTCCACCTTGAACGCGTCGGAGGCGACGAAGTAGCGGGTCACCTTCTCGGGCTGCTGCTCGGGCAGGCGATCGTCGGACAGCGCCTTGTCGTAAGCGGCGATCTGCTGAGCGGAGACTCGGACCTGGCGTACGTACAGATCGCGGTCGGCAGGGCGGGCGTTGAGCCGGTAGGTGATCTGCGCAGCGGCCAGTACCGCGCCCTGCGGCGTGTGCGAGTACCCGACGGCCAGGTCGTCTTCGATGCGGGTCGGCCCGTCGGAGGTGGAGAACGGGACGGAGGCGCCGTACACCCGCTGCCAGCCGTGTGGCGCGGTGGTGCCCTCGGGCGCCGCGGTAAGCCAGTCCGGATCGGCCGGCTTGCGCTGTCGCGACGGATCCTGCGGAAGTGGTTGTCCGGCAGCATAGTTCGGGATGTCCACGCGCCTGCCGAGGATGTCGACCTCGGGGCCGGCGAAACCGGTGCCGCCGGAGCCTTCGGTGACGGCGGCAGCCCCGTCCCCGCCGTCGTCGTCGCGACCGACGAAGACGAAGATGCCCACGATCACGATGAGCGTCAGCACGGCGGCAGACGCGACGACACCGAAGGAGACGCGGTCGCGCGCGTACGACTCCTTGTCGCTCACGTCGGTGCCTCCAGTTTCACGATGTCGGTGGGTAATGCGTCGATCGAATCGATGGGTCGTGTGGTCGAGTCGGGGTCGGGCAGTCGTAATCTCCAGTCGTCGCCGAACCACTCGACGGTCGTGTGGTTCACCGCCTTCGAGCTGTCGGAGTACTCGGTATACACGTCGACGGTGGAACTCTGATCGGTGTAGCTGGTGATCTTGTAGCCGAGCAGGCGCGGTGTGAATTCGGGACCGGCCGGGCCCGTGATCGACAGCTGCACCCGGTTGATCGCCCACTCGTCTTTGGCCGGGCCCGGAACCAGTTCCTGCGCGGCCACTTTCGCCCACTGGGTGTCCGCGGCCACTGCGAGCCGCACCGAATGGGTCAGCGCGGCGAGACCCGCGCCGCGCGGCGAGTGTTCGAAACCGGTCGCGGCACCGTCGGCCGTCGACTTCGGCCCCTGGTCGGTCTGCGGCAGCGGCACGCCTTGGAACGGCTGCCACCGCACATTGGTCGGTGCCGCGGTCAGGTCAGTACCCGACTTGTCATCGCCTCCTCCGCAGCCGACCGCCGCCAGCACCAGCGCGGCGCCGACGACGCCGGCGGCGGGGCGGCGGAGATCGCGCCGCCACGCTGCGGAGTTGTTCGACCGAATCACTGTGGAATTCATTCCCGCGTCGTCCCCGTTCCGCTTCGGTGGCTCACGCGGGCAAGAACGCCAGGGCGATCCCCGACGCCGTGCTCGCCACCGCAGCACCCAGCAGGCTCATCAGAACGCCGTGCGAGGAGTCGTTCATGGCGAGGTCGCTGCGGAACGAGATCCATAGCTTGCCTGCGGAAACGATCATCCAGGCCAGGCACACCAACAGCACGAACCACAGCAGCCAGTTCAGCAGCTGCATGAGCGGTGCAAGGACCTCGGCGGGCATCTGTTTGTAGGCCAGCAGCTCGGCCGCCGGCATGCGCACGGTACTCATCGCGGACATCAGGTGCCGATGACAGCGTTCATGATGGTGCCCGCGCTGGTGGCGACGACGCCGCCGATCATGGCTCCCGCCACCATCTTCGGCGACTCCAGGCCACCGCCGGTCCACTTCTCCCACGCAAACCTGCCGCCCGCGTAGGTGATGCCGCAGACACCGGACAGCAAAACGAACCAGGTGAGGTAGCGCACCAGCTGCAGGATCTTCTCCGAGCCGGGAGGCGCCTCGGGCGTCGGATTACCGACTTGCGCGAGAACGGTGCCGTACGTGTCCTGCACGGCGAGGAGGATCATGCTCATCGGGTGCCTTTCTCGAATAGTGGTGTGGTTGTCGCCGATTCGATGCGTACGTTCACTGCTCGTGCGGCTTTCCGAGGTCTGGTGCCTGATAGTCGAATGTGGCGTCCTCCAGTGCCGTCCGAGCCGCCGCCACGATGTCGGCGCCGAGCACCCGGACATCGAGCGGTACCTCCTCGAGTGGGTCGAGCTTGCGCTTCTTCTGCGGCAGCGGGTCGCCGGGGGACCACACCGGGAGCTGCTCGGGTTCGACCAGCGTCCACTCCTCGTACCACGGCACCTGCCACAGCTGTCCGGCCAGCGAGCCGACGACGTCACGGTAGCGCCGGATCTCGGGGGCGATCCTGCCGGGTCGCGCGGCGACGGTGACCAGACCGAGCACGTCGGAGGGCCCCGCCAAGCCCGAAAGATGTTGGCGCAGAAGGTCGTGCGCGCGGGTCAGACCGGCAATGGTCTCCCTGGCGACGAGGACGACAAACGGACTTTCGCGGTCGAAGACGCCGGGCCAGCGGCGGCCCGAATCCGCCGCGGGCGCAAGCACATGCGCGAGGGTACTGGCTCCCGCTCCGCCGTGCACACCCAGCAGCCATACCAGCGGAGCGCGGCCGATGCCGGGCACCGGCCGGTCCCAGATGGCGGCGCGGCGGGATTCCGGTGGGGCGATCACACCGGCGGGCGTGCGTTCGGGCTGAGGGGGATAAATCATGGCGGCGGTCATGATGCCACTCCGGCGAGCAGGCGCCCATATGCCCGACGTGTCTCGGCCGCCAGCGCATCGTGCCGGACGAGTTCACCGCGGGCGAGGTGCGGATCGTACGGAATCTCCCTGATGTCGCGGACCCAGCCGGACAGATGCTCACGCAAATGATCCGCTACCCGCGACTCCACACCCGGATACTGATGGGAGACAACGATGGTCGTGTCGCCGACGATGCCGCCGCCCTGCCCTTCGGCCGTGTCGCCGAACTGGTCGTCAAGCCATTCCAGGGTTACCCGGAGCCGGTTGGCCGCGTCCGTGCGAGCCGGAATGGCAAGTACCAGGGCGACATCCGCGTCATCGAGCAGGGGTCGCAGCTGCCTGCCCGCAATCGGGGTTCCCCCGTCGTATACCGCCGTGTATCCGGCGTCGTGCACGGCACGGGCGACCGTGAGATAAGTCGCACGCCTGCGCAGCGGCGCGGCGTCGCGCCACAGCAGACCGATGCCCGAGGTGGCGCGCGAAAGACATTCCTTCAACGGCGCGGGTTCGTCGTCCCCGCGTCCGTACAACCAGGACTGCAAGCTGATCGGGTGCAGATGCTCGTCCGCACCGCGTAGCGCGAGATCACTGCCCGCCGCCGTCGCGTCTACCGCGACTGTCGGCGTGCCACCCGTGCCGAGTTCGCCCGCCAATCCCAACACCGTCGTGGTGGTACCTGCACCACCACACCCACCGACCACCAGAATCGGGCGCTGTAGTGGACGGTCCGCCCCGGAACCATCGCCTTTGCCGCGCCGCAATCGCACCACCGGAGCCTTGGAACGCACCGGCCGACCCGACGATTCGCCCTCCTCGGGCGCCTCATCGAGCCAACGGCTCCAGTCCTCTCCCATCGCTTCTACTCTCCTTTATCCGGCCGCGATGCCCGTGATCAGCGTGCGGCCGCCGATCACCGCGGTGGTGACCGTCTGCTTGTTGTACGTGGCGGGACCGCCACCAGGCCGGTATTCGGTGACCTCCACCGAATACCGGTGGTCGGCGATCGTCGCGATCCGCACGCAGTGCGTGGTGCCCACCGGAATCGTGTCGATACCGCGCTGGATAACCGAAGCGGGTTGGACCGCGGCGTCGGGGGCGACCGCCTCCCTGGCCCGCTCGCCGGAGCGTTCGACGTAATACGCGTACTGGAACGACAGCACCGCGTCCGGACCGGAGTCCGTACCACCGGCCTCCGCACTGCGGACGATCGAGTCGCCCCGTTCGGTCGGGCAGGCGACGCCGCTGACCGCGCGCGGGTTGACACCCGCCTGGCCGCTGGCGACGGTGAACTGGACCGACGCGGGGACGGGCGAATCCTTCGGTGCCGCAGCGCGGTTACCGGAGGCGTGCAGCAGGAACAGCACGCACGCGGCGGCCGCGCCGAGCAGCAGCGCTGCCGCGATCAGGACGATCAGCACGCGGGCCCGGCGGACGGCGGGGTGCTGGCGGGCAGCTTGGCGCAGCGCACCCGACGCACGCGGCCGCGGACGGTCCACTCTGTTGTCCCCGTCGGACCAAGGGAAGCGTGCGAGACTGGCCTGCCGCGGCGGGGTGTAGTCGTCGTATCGACCGGGCGCGCGGCCGGCCACCCAATCCGACCAGCCGCCGGTGAATTCGCTGCGCTGCGCGGACAGATCGCTGGGGACGTCCTCGGCCGGGCGCTCCCACGGCTCGTCCTCCTCGCGAATATAGTGCGGATAGCGCGTGGGCCCGTCGTCCTCCGCGGGAGTGGCGGAACCCGCCTCACCAGGGTGGGCAGTTTCCGGTGTGCCCTTCTCCGGCTCCAGAGCGCCGTACCAGCGGGACAGCTGTTTGTACGACTTCAACATTCCCCCATTCCCGCAGAGCAGGGCACGCAGTGTCGCATCGTGGGACCCTCTCGGCGATCAGTTCGTGGAGAACGGGTAGGTGCTGGATATGCCGGGTCGATCGGTGGGCGGAATCGATGTCACGCCGCCGGATGAGGCGCCATCGGCTCCTGTCCCGAACGGAAATTGTCCCGTACCGGACGAACTCGGCGTGGGCGACGCGCCGGAGCTTTCCCCGGAGAATCCGGTGGGTTGCTTCTCCACCGCCCCCTGTGGCGTGGTATTGCTGCCGAACGTGTCGGCCACGTCTCGGGCGGCGGCGGCGAACCAGTCGGCAACCAATTGGGTGGGCGAATCACCGTTCGCCGAGACGGTGGCGCTGGAGTAGCCGCGGTGCCGCTGGATGGTGTCCCAGTACCGCACCCAGGTGGTCGTGTTCAGCAAATCGCTGTTGTCGGTGATGTTCTGCACGACCGCGTCGAACGCCTGGGTGACCAGCCGGACACCGGTCGTCGGCGGGATCAGCTGCGGTATGGCGCCGAACAGCTTGCTGCCGAGCGACAGCAGCGCGGCGGGCGGATCAGACAAACCCGCCGTGGCCAGCTCCGAGATGGCCGTCGGGTTGATGAACGTCCTGACCACCGTGACCACCGCGTTGAGTCCGATCATGCCGACCTTCAGCAGGGTCTGCAGCGCGCCGGGAAGATCCAGCGGGATGCGCGGGTCGGAGGCGTCGGCGAGGCGCTGCGAGATCGACTTCTTGGGCGAGATCGACAGGGTGGCCAGCGAATTGCCTTGGATGTCCTCGTCGGCCACCTTGGTCGCGGTCTTGATCGAGGTGTACGCCAAGGCCTGCGCGATCGACACCAGCGAGGCGATCGGGTCGCCACCGCTCAGCGTGGACTGTCCGGCCACGTTGGCGACCGCTTTGAGGATGGGGGCGCCGTCCGGCGCGTCGCAGGCCAGGTCGCCCGCCGCGCAGAAACTGGCCACACGTCCGGTGAGCGCGCCGAAGTCGGCGGCCTTGTCGCGTTCCGGGCCGATACCTCCGCCGGTGGCCGGTGCCTGCGGCAGGGCGGCGATGGACGCGAGCCGATCGCCTGAGGTGCCCGGCGCGGCGTCCGGCGTCGCCTTGCCCGGTACGCCGGGAAACAGCGGCGCACCGGAGTTACGAGTGGGGTCGGCGAACAGCGCGACCGCAGCGACCTTCTCGGCGGGCAACACGCCATGGCCCTGGCCGATTTCCTGCGCGAACAGCGAGGCCACGTGCGCGCCTTGCGAGTAGCCGACCACCGCGAAGCGGGTGTTCGCGCAGGCGCCGGCGACGGTCTCGGCCATGGTCCGCAGGCGAGCGAGACCCCCGGTCACCGACTGCCAGTACGGCACCGCGCCACCGGCGGTCGCACCGCCGAAGCCGGATTCGTATGGCACATAGGCCCGATCGACCAGACCGCGGTCGGCAGCCTTGGCCATCATCGGCCGGAACACCGTTGACAACATTCCGGTGTCGGTGGTTGGCGCCGCGTCCGGCGAGGACTCACCGGTGCCTTGAATTCCCAACGCGTACAACGCAGGACAAGTGTTGATGTCGATGTTCGTCGAGGGGCCCGCGGGATCGAGTGGCTCCGCTTCCGCGGTGCCGGCGGTCGCCACACCCACGGCGAGTGCGACCAGCATCCCCGAGAATCTTGCCGTGTGTCCAGTCATAGCGACCCGCAATCAAGTCGTTTGCCGCAACTACCCTCAACGCCATGAAACGCAATAGACCGTAACAGATTCCGACTATTGCCGCCGAATCGGCGGAAATCTTCCACGAAACGCCGATACGCGCGACAGTCGGTAGCGCGCCGGCGGAGACACGTCGATAAGTTTCCGACGGCTCGCGCCGGATGGCTACCGCCTGGCGACAAACCGGGCCCACGAAAGCCATTGCGACATCAGCTAATACAAGGCTATCGAAAGTTCGCGGACCCGGCGCCGATCAGGTAGCGGAGGTGACGCGGTAGACGTCGTAGACGCCCTCCACGTTGCGCACCACATTCAGCAAGTGCCCCAGGTGTTTCGGGTCGCCCATCTCGAAGGTGAACTTGCTGATCGCCACGCGGTCGCCGTGCGTGGCGACCGACGCGGACAGGATGTTGACCTTCTCGTCGGCCAGCACCTTCGTCACGTCCGACAGCAGCCGGGTACGGTCCAGCGCCTCGATCTGGATGGCGACCAGGAACACCGAGGACGGCGAGGGCGCCCAGGACACCTCGATGATCCGCTCGGCCTGCTCGCGCAGCGAACCCGCGTTGGTGCAGTCGGTGCGGTGCACGCTCACCGCGCCGCCACGGGTCACGAAGCCCAAGATCTCGTCACCGGGCACCGGGGTGCAGCACTTCGCCAGCTTGGCGACCGTGCCGGCCGCGCCGGGGATCAGCACGCCCGCGTCGCCGGTGACCCGCTGTCTACTCGGCGTCGTCGACGGAGTGGAGCGCTCGGCCAGCTCGTTCTCGACGTCGCCGATACCGCCGAGCTGGGCCATCAACCGCTGCACCACGTGGTGCGCGGAGACCTGATGCTCGCCGACCGCGGTGTAGAGCGTGGAGATGTCGGTGTAGTGCAGTTCATGGGCGACCGCGGTCATCGCGTCGACGCTCATCAACCGCTGCAGCGGCAACCCGACGCGGCGAACCTCCTTGGAGATCTGCTCCTTGCCGCTCTCCAGGGCCTCCTCCCGCCGCTCCTTGGCGAACCACTGGCGAATCTTGGCCTTGGCACGCGGCGACACCACGAAGTTCTGCCAGTCGCGACTGGGCCCCGCATTCTGCGCCTTCGAGGTGAACACCTCGACGACCTCGCCGTTCTCCAGCTGACGTTCCAGCGCGACGAGCCGCCCGTTCACCCGGGCGCCGATGCAGCGGTGGCCGACCTCGGTGTGCACGGCGTAAGCGAAGTCGACCGGCGTCGACTTCTGCGGCAGCGTGATCACGTCCCCCTTCGGGGTGAACACGAAGATCTCCGGCGACTTCAGATCGAAGCGCAGCGACTCCAGGAACTCGGCCGGGTCCGCGGCCTCACGCTGCCAGTCCAGCAGCTGGCGCATCCACGCCATGTCGTCGACCTCGGCGGTGTCGTTGGTGTGTTTTCCTCGGGTCTCCTTGTAGCGCCAGTGCGCGGCAATGCCGAACTCCGCGGTGCGGTGCATGTCCTGAGTGCGGATCTGCACTTCCAGCGGCTTGCCGTCCGGCCCGACCACGGTGGTGTGCAGCGACTGGTAGACGCCGTAGCGCGGCTGGGCGATGTAGTCCTTGAATCGGCCTGCCATCGGCTGCCACAGCGAGTGCACCACACCGACCGCCGCGTAGCAGTCGCGCACCTCGTCGCAGAGGATGCGAATCCCGACCAGGTCGTGGATGTCGTCGAAGTCCTTACCCTTGACGATCATCTTCTGGTAGATCGACCAGTAGTGCTTGGGGCGGCCCTCGACGATCGCGTTGATCCGAGAAGCGGCCAGCGTATTGACGATCTCGGCCCGCACCTTCGCCAGATAGGTGTCACGCGAGGGTGCGCGATCGGCGACCAGCCGGACGATTTCGTCGTACTTCTTCGGGTGCAGGATCGCGAACGCGAGGTCTTCCAGCTCCCATTTGACCGTCGCCATCCCGAGGCGATGGGCAAGAGGCGCAATGACTTCCAGGGTCTCCTTGGCCTTCTTGGCCTGCTTCTCCGGCGGTAGGAACCGCATGGTCCGCATATTGTGCAACCGGTCGGCCACCTTGATCACGAGCACGCGCGGGTCGCGAGCCATCGCGATGATCATCTTGCGGATGGTCTCCGCCTCGGCGGCCGCGCCGAGGTTGACCTTGTCCAGCTTGGTGACGCCGTCGACGAGATGCGCGACCTCGGTGCCGAAATCTTCGGTGAGCTGCTCGAGGCTGTAGCCGGTGTCCTCCACTGTGTCGTGCAGCAGCGCGGCCACCAGCGTGGTGGTGTCCATGCCGAGCTCGGCCAGGATGTTGGCGACGGCGAGCGGATGGGTGATGTACGGATCGCCGGACTTGCGGAACTGGTGCTTGTGCCGGTCGTCGGCCACGTCGAACGCGCGCTGCAACAGCGTCAGGTTCGCCTTCGGGTACAGCTCGCGGTGCACAGTGGCCAGCGGCTCCAGCACCGGTTTGACCGCCGCGATGCCGCGCTGACCAGTCATGCGGCGGGCCAGCCTGGCACGCACGCGACGCGAGGCCGAGGTCGGGACGGCGGCCCCGGGCTGACGCTGCGGCGTCGCGCTACCCGCCGTCTGCGGCTTTTTCGGCTGTGTGGCATCGGTGGTGGGAGCACCATCCGACTGCGGGACCGACGCCGATTGCTCGACCTTCGCCTCGCCCAGATGCTGAGTCATGCCACCACCTCTCCGCGCCTCGATCGGAACACCCTATCCGACCGCTGCAAACTCCCGGACCACCAACTTTAGTCCGGCGCGGGCTCGCACGTCCGTTCAGCTGGCTGTGGATGCGCGCAGGCGTCTCCGGACAAGCAACGAGCACGGTTCCCGAGAGGTTTCGACTACCCGACGCAACCCTGACATATCGGACGCGTCCCGCCGCTCGCGTCGGAATGCTTACCGGAATGCGACCCCTGCGGATCAACGGCCAGGATCGGATCACACGGTCGGTTCACCGACGGTGGCGCGGACGTTTCCACCCCTGACTTCGGCCGCCTCGACCCCCTTCGCCTGGGCCAGGCCCGCGACACTCTCGACTGCGAACCCGCATAGCCCTTATGCATTTCGCACCCGTTACCAACACATCGGCCGGTGAATCCTCCAAGATCTACGCAGGCCTCGTCGTGGGGCTCACCGTGCGTGGAACACATCATGGAGAGCTTTCTCGCGCCGTCCGCCGTGGACATGCGCCACTTGCCGCCTCGTCAGGGGGCTGGTCGAGACGATCGCCGATAAGCATGGTCCCGGGACCGCGGTGGCCGCCCGGACCGTGCAACCAGCGGACGTTGTCGGCAGTGAGGGGTGTTCCGCAGGCGCGGCAGACCACCACGCCGGCGGTCGGCTCGCCACAATCGCGATGGACGACCACGGCGGGCGGACCCGCAGCACCCGCGAGCCATTTGTCGCCCCACGTGATGAGCATGGTGAGGACCGGATACAGATCGCGCCCCGGTTCGGTGAGCAGGTACTCATGCCGGACCGGATTCGATTGGTAGGCACGCGTTTCGATGATCCCATGCTTTTGCAGCGCGTCCAGGCGCGCTGCGAGCACGTTCGAGGCGATACCGAGGTCGCGGCGGATGTCCTCGAAGCGGGTCAGCCCGACGAACAAGTCGCGCAGGATCAGCGGCGTCCAGCGCTCACCGATCGCATCGACCGTGCGCGCAATCGAGCAGACAATATCGGAGAAATCAGCCTTGGGCACACGGTCAGGATAGTCCATTGCTTTTTGCAAGTCGCTTGAGTTAGGTTCAGGCCAACCGAGAAGCGAAGGAGTGACCGGACATGTCCGACGCGATTACCCGGTTCCGCGCGGCCACCGAGGCAGGCGACATCGACGCACTGATGGAGACGATCGCACCCGATGCCGAGTTGGCCTCGCCACTGTCCGGCAGGTTGGTGTTTCGCGGCAAGGCAGATCTGCGGGTGCTGTTGGCGGCCGCCTACGGCAGCCTGACCGGCTTGCGCTGGACGGAGCAGATCGGCGACGGCGCGCGCCAGGTCCTGCTGGCGACCGCCACGATCGGACCGTTCCGGTTGACCGAGGCGCTGGTGATCGGGCTCGACGACCACGGCCGCATCCGCACCCTGAACCCGCACCTCCGGCCGTGGCTCACCCTCACCTGCCTTGCGGTGCGCTTGACGCCTGGATTGTTCCGGCATCCCGGCGTCCTACGGCGGGCAGCCCGGGCCGCGTGAATTGCGCTCGTGGGCCCGATGTCCCGCATCTGAGCGATCCGCCTCGGCGCTCTTGTAGTGCGGGTCGGCGGCGGGATCAGCCACCGCGACCGCCGACCCCACACCTGCCACCGCGGCGGCGATGAAACACACGGCCAGAACGCGCATCGCGGACTTCACAGAATCCAACCCCACCTTCGCAACCAAGACCGAATAGCCCTGCCCCACCAGCACATTCGACCTCGCGCAGGGGCGCAGCGATCTTGCCAGATCGGACGACCGATCGGCAAGCACCGCGATGCGGTCCCGCTACGTCACCCATGTCTCAGCCAGCCCGTCGGCGGTGAGCTCCAGCCGTCGGGTCACCCCGATGTCGGCGAGGAAGCGCAGGTCGTGGCTGACCACGATCAGCGCACCCTCGAAACCGGCGAGTGCCTGCGTGAGGTGCCGCAGACTCGGGAGATCGAGATTGTTGGTCGGCTCGTCCAGCAGCAACAATTTCGGCGCGGGATCGGCGAGCAGCAGCATTGCCAGCGCGGCCCGCAACCGCTCCCCGCCGGACAGCGCCGCGGCGGCGACATCGGCGTCCGCGCCGCGGAACAGAAAGCGGGCCAGCTGGGCTCGGATCCGCTCGGCAGACGCGTGCGGCGCCGTAGCGGCCACGTTGTCGAACACCGACAGCCGCTCGTCGAACACGTCGAGACGCTGCGGCAGTATCCGCCACGGCACCTTCGGGCCCTTCGCCACGATGCGGCGCAGCAGCGTCGTCTTGCCGACCCCGTTGCGTCCGGTCAGCGCGATCCGCTCCGGGCCGGACACCCGCAACATCACCGTCGGCCCGCAAGCCAGCACCACCTGGTCCAGGTCGATCACGTCCTGGCCCGGATGGAGCCGGGTGCCGGGCAGATCCACCCGGATCTCGCGATCGTCGCGCAACAACTCCTTCGCCTGCTCGAGCTGCTCCTCGGCGGTGTCGAGCTTCTCGATGTGGCTGTTGCGCAGCTTGCCGGCCGATACCTGTGCCTGCCGTTTGCGTTCGCCCATCACGATTTTCGGCTCCCGCTTCTGGTCCCGCATCTTCTGCCCGTAGCGCTGCCTGCGATCCAGCTTGATGCGCGCCTCGATGAGTTCGCGCGCCTGCTTGCGCACGTCGCCGCGCGCGTCCCGGATCGCGGCCTTGGCGGCCTCCTGCTCGGCCTCGATGATCCGCTCGTACTCGCTGAAATTTCCTCCGAACAACCGCAGTTCGCCGTGCCGCAACTCGGCGATGGCAGCCATCCGCTCCAGCAGCTCGCGATCATGGCTGACCGTGAGGACCGTGCCGGAGAACTGCGTGACCACGTCATAGAGCCGTTCGCGGGCGATCTGATCCAGGTTGTTCGTCGGTTCGTCCAGCAGCAGCACGTCGGGCTCGGCGAGCAGCTCGGCGACCAGTCCGAGCAGCACCGTCTCGCCACCGGACAGCGTGTCCAGCGCGCGATCGAGCTGTCCGACCGAATCGGCGACGTAGTGCAAGCCGAGCCCGGCCAGCAGCGCGAGGGCGCGTTCCTCGACATCCCACTGATTGCCGACCAGGTCGAAGTCCGCCTCGGTGGCAATCCCGGACTCGATGCGGTGCAACGCCTTTCGGATGTCGGCGATACCGAGCACGGCATCGACGCGCTGCCCTGACGCGAGACCGAGATCCTGCCGCAGGTACCCGAGCTGCCCGGTGACCGTGATCGACCCGCGCGCGGGCGTCAGCTGACCGGCGATCAGCTCCAGCAGCGTCGATTTACCCGCGCCGTTGCCGCCGACCAGACCGACGTGACCGGGACCGAGCACGGCGTCGAGCCCGTCGAAGACGGGGGTGCCATCGGGCCAGGAGAAGGTGAGATCGGAAATAGACAGATTGGTCATAGCGGCTCCCCGAGGTGGCAACGGATACGCGGCGCGCGAACGCGGGCCGCCCGAATGGCTACCTCAGATGAGCAACGGCATGACTCCGATCAACGGGGATAAGACTCGTTCAGGCTACGCATAGCGACGGCATCTGCGCCAGTGATTTTCGGATCACACCGAAGTGGATGTCCGCACCGTCCTGCCACCACCGCCGCGCCATCTGCTCCACCGCGTGCCGCGTGGCTTCGACTCACGACCGACACAGAACCGCACAAAAGTCGCTCTCGGCGTCCTGTGCAGAACGCTCGGGAAACCCGCTCAGATCTGCACGATCGAGGTCAGCGGGTAGTCTCCCTGCCGCGCCCGCCCGTCGAGGAAGGTGAGCTCCAGCACCACCGCGGCGGCGGCGACCTCGGCGCCCGCCTGCTTGAAGAGTTCGGCAGCGGCGGCGAGGGTGCCTCCGGTGGCGAGAACGTCGTCCAGTAGCAGAACGCGGCGGCCCTGCAGATCGATGCCGTCCGCGGGGATCTCCAAGGCGGCGGTCCCGTACTCGAGGCTGTATTCCCGGCTGATCACCGGTGGCGGAAGCTTGCCCGCTTTGCGGACTGCGAGGACGCCGGTGCCGAGGGTCGCGGCGACGCCCGCTCCGAGCAGGAAGCCGCGAGCGTCGACGCCCGCCACCACGTCGGCATCGGGCGCGCACGCGGCCAGGCAGTCGATGACCGCCCGGAAGCCCTCGGGGTCGGCGAGCACAGGTGTGAGATCCGCGAAACGGACTCCGGGTGTGGGGAAATCATCGTGCCAGCGGGTCAGGCGGTCGACCAACTCCGCGGCCTTGGTCGACCGTTCGGCGGTTATGTCTTCGGACTCGATCGCCGCGTGCTTGCTCATCGACACCTCTCCATGATCACATCACCCACACCTTCTGTTCACCGCTCGAGCACCCACCGGTCCATGTTCCAGCCGGACCCCGCCTGAGTAGGGCCTGCGATCCCATTCCGCAGCCCCCTACCGAAGGCGATGGTGCGCGGGGTGGCGAACAAAGGGATGCTCGGCAGCTCCGCCCACAGTAGATTCTCGGCCTCGGTGAGCAAATTCAGCTGTGTGGTCGAGTTGTCATCGGCCGCAAGCTGATCGGTGATGGCATCGTAGCGGCCGTTGCCGAACCGCCCGACATTGAGCCCGCTACCGGTGCGCAACGCGCTGGTCGCGGCCACACCGACGATCGATCCCGCCGGACCGAACGCCGATGCGGTGCCGCCCAGGACCGCGTCGACCTTGCCCTCGGTGAGCTGAGCGGGGGTGAAATCGGGCGATCCGGCGTCCACCACGGTGATACCTGCCGGTTTGCAGGCATCGGCGATCATCGAGACGGTCTGCGCGCGGCGATCGTCCGGACGCAGGTAGCCGATGCGAACGGTCGGGTTCGGCGCACCGGAGGTGGCGACCGCCTTGGTCGCGCCGGGCACATCACCACCGGAGAACTTGTCTGCCGCACCGATGACCGCAGGATAGAACAGTGAATCCTGCTGCACGATATGCGCGTTCAGCGGGCCGGAGCCGAGCCCGGCCTTCGGCGCGTCCGCCACCTTGCCGAGTTTGTCGAACAAAGCCTGCCGCGGCAGGCATAACGCGAACGCGCGGCGCGCGTCGCGCGAGCCGAACACCCCCCCGTTCGCCAGCACCAGCTGCTCGGCGCCGCGGCTAGGCACGGTCTGCACCGAAAAACCATTCAGATTCAGGTCTTTCACCGAACCCGCGCCGACGTCGACCACTCCAACGGCGCTGTCGCCGATCTTCTGCTTCACGTCGACAGTCTTGGGCCACACCACTATCCGACCGGTCGAGGGCTTGTTGCCCCACCAGCGCTCGTTGGCGACCAACACCAATCCGTCCTCCCGGCTGAAGGATTCGATCCGGTAGGGCCCCGACGACGGGAACCGGGACAGATCCAAATCGCCGCCGGCCGGAATGGCCCAGCCGGTATTCCAGAACTCGGCGAGCCTGCCGACGGCGTTCGGATCACCGGACTGCAAAGCGGACACCACATTGGGCACGTTCGCCACCTGCGCCGCGACATGCGCGGGCATCAGCTCGCCTGCCGTGAACAGATCGCGCCACGCCAGGTAATGCCGATCGGGCCGGAACACCACGGTGGCATCCCGCGAGCCAGGCTGGCAGTCGACCCGCTCGATGTCGGTATAGCCGGCGGTGCTCGCGGCGTCGAACAGCGGAACCGGTCCGCGGTCACCGGATTTGGTGAATCGTCCGCTGCGAGCGGCCCAGGCCAGCACCAAGTCGTCGCACGAGGTGGGCACGCCGTCGGAGTACACGCCGTCGGGGTTGAGGCGGTACTGGATGGTCTGTGCCTCGCCGGGCACCTCTTTCGCGGTGCCCAGGTCGGTATCGGCCACCTGCTGGCCGTCCGGCCCGGTGTAGAAGAAGCCGGTCAGCACCCGCGCGAACACCGCGTCGGACCCGGAACTCGCCCCGAGCGTGCTGCCACCGTTGTAGGTGGCGATGGTGGCGTCGGTCGCGTAGCCGATAGACGGCACCTGGTTCTTGCTGGAGCAGCCGACCACCAGCCCGGCGGCCAAGGTGCCCGCAACAAGCGCTCCGATCAGTCGTACCGCCCTGCGTGGGTGTCGCATGGAACCCCCTGCCCTGTGGTCAGTGCCGCCTCTTGTGCCGTTTCCCGCTCGGTCGCGCGCCGGGCCTCGGTGCCTGCCCAGCCGGGCGCTGCCTGCGCGGCGCCTCGTCGAAGTCCCGACCCGATGCCATGGTCGCCCTGCGCTCGGCCGCGATGCCGGCGCGGGCACCGGCAGCGCCGGACCGCTTGGCCAGGACCTTCTTGGTGTGCGCCGCCACCGGTCCCCAGCGCTCCTTGATCGACACCAGCAGTGGCGTCGCGAAGAAGATCGAGGAGTACGTCCCGACCAGCAGACCGACCAGCTGCACCAGCGCCAGGTCCTTGAGGGTGCCGACACCGAGCATCCAGACCGCGATCACCATCAGGCCGACGATCGGCAGAATACCGATCAACGCGGTGTTGATCGAGCGCATGAGCGTCTGATTCACCGCGAGGTTGGCCTGCTCGCCGTAGGTACGTCGGGTCAAGTGCAGGATGCCGTGGGTGTTCTCCTCGACCTTGTCGAACACCACGACCGAGTCGTAGAGCGAGAAGCCGAGGATCGTCAGAATGCCGATCACCGTCGCCGGGCTGACCTCGAATCCGACGATCGAGTACACGCCTGCGGTGACGGTGACGTCGAAGGCCAGCGCCGCGAGCGCCGCGACGGCCATGTGCGGCTCGAATCGGACCGCGATGTAGACCGCGACGAGTACGAGGAACACCGCGAGCGCGATGAGCGCTTTGCGGGTGATCTGGCTCCCCCACGTCTCACTGACGTCCGAGGTACTGATCGCGGCCCGGCTCGGGTTGCCGGCCTTGTCCTTCGGCTGGAACTTGGCGAACAGCGCGGTGTTCAGCGCCTCCACCTGGTTCTGGTTCAGGGCCTCCGATCGGATCAGCATGGTGGCGGAGCCGCCGGTGCCGACGGTCTGCACCGACACCGGGTCGGTGCCGATGGTCCCGCGGTAGACGTCTTCGACCTGACCGGTGGTCGCTGTTCCAGCCGGGAACTGGATCCGGGAACCGCCCTCGAAGTCGATGCCGAAGTTGAATCCGCGGAAGATGATGCTGCCCAAGGAGATCAGCACGATGGTGGCCGTGATCAGGTACCACATCCGCCGCTTGCCGATCACATCGATAGCGCCGGTGCCGGTGTAGAGCCGGTTCAGGAAGCCGTGCCTGGGCGGTTCCGGGTCGGTGACCGCCACGAACACGTCGGTGATCTCGGTCGCGTTCGGCTTGCTCAGTGACGAGGTGGTGTGGCTGTTGCTCATCGCGTCCTCACGCCTTCCCGAGGGCGGCCTCGGCCGCCTTCCGCTCGCGGGCGATCTGCTGGATCGCCCCCAGACCGTTCACCGACGGTTTGGACCAGAACGCGGTCCGCGAGGCGAGCAGCACCAGCGGCGAAGTCACCAGGAATACCACTACTACGTCGAGGATGGTGGTGAGGCCGAGGGTGAACGCGAAGCCCTTCACCTGGCCGACCGCGAGGATGTAGAGCACCGCCGCGGCGATGAAACTGACCGCGTTGCCCGACAGGATGGTGCGCCGGGCGCGCTGCCAGCCGCGGGGCGCGGCGGAACGGAAGCTGCGGCCCTCGCGCATCTCGTCCTTGATGCGCTCGAAGAACACCACGAACGAGTCCGCGGTCATGCCGATGCCGATGATCAGACCGGCGATACCTGCGAGGTCGAGGGTGAAGCCGATCCAGCGGCCGAGCAGCACCATGATGCCGTAGACCGCGAATCCGGAGGCCACCAGCGACAATCCGGTGACGAACCCGAGCATTCGGTAGTAGAACAGGCAGTAGAGCAGCACGACGACCAGGCCGATCGCGCCCGCCAGCAGGCCCGCTTTCAGCGAGGACAGGCCCAGCGTCGCGGAGACCGTCTCTGCCTCGGAGGTCTGGAACGACAGCGGCAGCGAACCGTACTTCAACGTGTTCGCCAGCTCCTTCGCCGTGGTCGCGGTGAAGTTGCCCGAGATCTGGGTGCGGCCACCTTGCTGCGGGCCCTGCTGTACGACCGGCGCGCTGACCACCCTGGAGTCGAGCACGAACGCGACCCGCTTGTAGACGTACTCGCCGGTGAGCGCGGCCCACGCGTCGCTGCCGCCGGACTTGAACTCCAAGTAGACCTCATGCCTGGCCTGCTGCTGATTCAGTCCCGAGCTTGCGTCCTTGATCTCTTGGCCGTCGATGCGGCTCTTGTCGAGCAAAAGCACCTCGGTGCCATCGGTCGAGCAGGTCACCAGCGGAAGGGACGGGTCGTCGTTGCCCGCGAGCGGATCGGCCTTGGCGCAGTCCAGCGCGGCCAGCGCGGCCTGCTGCACCGACGGGTCGGTGCTCTGCCGAACTGCCTTGGCCGCCTGAATCTCCTTGGTGGCCTCCTCGGTGGGAGTGAGGTTGGGATCGGGCGCTGGAGTCGGTGCCTGCGCGGGGAACACGCGCTGCTGGGCAGCGGGCGCCTGGTCCGCCTGCGGAGCCACCGGTGCACCCGGCTCGGTACTCGGCGCGGGCTGTGTGCCCGGCGTGGGCTGCGGTGTCGCGCCGCGGCCCGCCGCGGGCACGGCCTGCAGCACGGGGCGGATGTAGAGCTTGGCGGTGGTCGCCAGCGCGCGCGCCTGCTGCCCGTCGTCGCCGGGCACGGTGATCACGATGTTGCTGCCGTCGATGACGACCTCGGAGCCGGAGACACCGAGCCCGTTGACCCGGTTCTCGATGATCTCCTGCGCCTTCTTCAGGCTGTCCTGGCTCGGCTTGCTGCCGTCCGGCGTGCGCGCCTGCAACGTGACCCGGGTACCACCCTGTAGGTCGATGCCGAGCTTTGGTGTCGGGGACTTGTCACCGGTGAAGAACACCAGCGCATAGACCACGGCCAGCAGCGCGGCGTAGACGCCGAGCAGCCGGAGCGGGTGCGCCGATCCCTGGGAAGGTGGCACAGTACGTCATCTCCTAGGCGGAAAGTCGAGGATGGAACAGGCGGGCATGCACCAGCGCCGCCGGGTGCGCGGACGGGTGGCCGCGGCGACATCCGGCGCGCAAGCACACCGAAAGAATCAGTCCTTGGTCAGCCGGGTCTCGGTCTGCTCGGCGGATTCCTCGATGGTGTCGGTCGCGTCCGAGCCGGTGGCGTCGGTGCCGGTCTCCTCGGTGCTCACCTCGTCGTCGGTGCTCACCTCGTCGTCGACGCGCACCTCGCGGATGGCCTGGCGCAGCCACGTGGTGACCACGTCCTCGGCGATCTCGAGGTCGACCGTGGTGTCGTCGAGTTCGACCACGGTTCCGTACAGCCCCGACGTGGTGATGACCTGGTCGCCGATCTTCAGGCTGTCCTGCATGGTCGAGACCTTCTCGGCCTCCCGCTTCTGACGGCGGACACCGAGGAACATCGGCACGAGCAGGGCTACCAGTAGCAGCGGAAACAGAAGTTCCATCGTCGAAGTCAGTCCCTAGTGTTGTGGGTGGGATGGACAAGTACCCACACAGTCTGCCAGTTCGTTACGCAGGCGCCACACCCGCACACCCGCTGGGCAGCTACAACGCCCCGTCACACAGCGAACCCGCCGCCGGAACGTGCTCCGGTCGGCAGGACGGTATGTGCGGGTTCCTCGGTGCGGCTCAGGCGGTCGTGCCGTAGACGTAGTCGTCGAGCGGGAAGCCGACCGCTTCGCGGTGGGCGTTGAGGGTGCTGGTCGGACGTAGCAGGGCCGCCTCGCCGTGCGGGTTGAAGTAGTAGCTGCGCGCAGTGGTGCAGTCACCTCCGTAGAAGACCGAGGAGCCGAGCTTCGCGGTCACGCGGTCCAAGAACTCGGCGTTGGCCCGCTCGGTCACCTCGAAGGTGGTCTCGCCGCGGCGGCGCAACTCACCGAACAGTCTGCCCATGTGCTTCATCTGCGCTTCGATGGTGGTGAAGTAGGACAGCCCGCTGTAGGAGTACGGACTGTTGAGGCTCAGGAAGTTCGGGAACTTCGGCACCGTGATGCCCTCGTAGGCCTGGAAGCGATTGTCCCGCCAGAACTTTCCGAGGTTCACTCCGTCGCGGCCGATGATCTCGATAGCCGGGAAGTTCACGTCCCACAGATTGAAGCCGGTGGCCAGGATCAGCGTGTCGATCTCGGTCCTGCGCCCGTCGACGGTGACGATACCGTCGGCCTCGATGTGGTCGATCGAGTTCGTCTCCAGCCGCACGTGCGGCTGGTTGAACGTCGGGAAGTAGTGATTGGAGAAGGTGGGCCGCTTGCAGCCGAAGTCGTAGTGCGGCGTGAGCTGCTTACGAGTCTCCTTGTCCCGCACCGACGCCCGTAGGTGCGCCTTGGCCAGCACGCCCGCGCCCTTGTTCATCAGCTTGGCCTGCTCGAAATGCAGCACGCCGACCACCATCAGGGCCTCGAGCAGGCTGGTGTTGACCAGCCGTGCGATCTTCTGCGTAGCGGGGACGCGCTCGAACAGCGCCCGCACCGTAGCGGGAATGGCGGTATCGATCTTCGGGACCACCCAGATCGGAGTGCGCTGGAAGACGGTGAGTGCCTGCACCTTCTTCGCGACCTCGGGCACCAGCTGCACGGCGGTGGCGCCGGTGCCGATAATCGCGGCCTTACGGCCGGTGAGGTCGATGTCGTCCTCCCACGCAGTGGTGTGGATGATCTTGCCGGTGAACGAGTCGATGCCGGGAAACGGCGGGGTATAGGGCTGGGAGAGGAAGCCCGTCGCGGTGAGCAGGTACCGGCCGGTGAGGGTGTCACCTCCCGCGACGGAGACCACCCACTGCTCGTGCTCCTCGTCCCAGCGGGCGCCGTCCACGACGGTGCCGAACCGCATGCGGCGGCGCAGGTCGTACTTGTCGGCGACGTGTTCGGCGTACTTCTTCAGCTCCGCGCCGGGCGCGAACAACCGCGACCAGCGCGGGTTCGGCTCGAACGAATACGAGTAGGTAACCGAGGCGATGTCCACCGCCAGACCCGGGTAATGGTTGACGTGCCAAGTGCCGCCGAGGTCGTCCTCCCGCTCGAGGATGACGTAGTTGTTCAAGCCGAGCCGATCGAGCTCGATACCAGCCCCCATGCCACCGAATCCCGCACCGACCACGACCGCGTCGTACTGAGGCGCCACGCCGAACCTCCTGATTGAAACAATCTCACGGAATGACACATCATTCCGTTTGCGACGACCGTATCATCGCGGGGGTGACGAAGCCATCCCCACGAGCGACCCCGCCCGCCGGAAATGCCATGCAGCGACGCAAGGCCGAACTGCGCCAGGAGATCATCGATACGGCCTTCGCCTGTTTCGCGGAAAACGGCTATCACGCCACCGGTATCGCCGACATCGCAGGTCGTCTCGGCATCGGGCACGGGACCTTCTATCGCTACTTCAGCAACAAGCGCGACATCATCGACCATGTCATAGACGACCTGGCCGCACGCATCATCGATGCCCTCGGCACCGAAAATGCCCCCGACGCCGCGACCACCTTGGATGAATACCGTGCCCAGATCGACCGCATCGGTGTCGCCCTCACCGGAATCCTGACCGCCGACCGCCGGGTGGCGCAGCTGCTGCTGTTCCATGCCACCGGCATCGACGACGAGCTCACCCAGCGGCTCTACGGGCTGCTCGACACCGCCGACGCGCTGACCGCGGGATATCTCGACCACGGCGTCGAACTCGGCTATCTGCGTGCAGACCTGGACACCGCGAACACCGCGCGGGCAGTAACGGGCATGCTGATCGCGGGGATCGTCCACTCGATGCGCGACCCGGACGAGTCGGCGATCGCCGGGCTGAACCAGGCGATCCGCCGCTTGCTCGTCGACGGAGTCCGCAAGGACTGAGCAGACCAGCAAGCCCTGACACCGCTGTGGCCGCCAGGGCGAAGGACATGTCTGCCACGGACACGGCGCTTGTCGCAAAAGGCCACGGAATTCGAAAAGTGGCGGATCGGCCCACCGAGCCTGACAGAATGTCGCCGTGACACCCGAGGATGTGAGCCGGATCAGTTTCGCGAGCCCACCGCTCAGGCATCGCGGCTACCACGCGGACGAGGTGGACGCCTTCCTCGATCTCGTCGCCGCGACACTGGCCGGGCGGGGCGCCCTCACCGCCGACGACCTGCGGCACGTCACCTTCGACGCACCCGGAACCGGAGAGCGCGGCTACCGCGCCGACCAGGTCGACGAATACCTCGACCAGGTACGGGTCGAACTCGAGTTCCGCCAGCGCGGCGACCGTCCGGTACCCGCCGCGAACGGCGACGGTCACCCGTTGCTCACCCCCGAGGACGTCCGCCGGATGCGGTTCACCCTGGCCCCGGTCGGGCGGCGCGGATACCACGAGGAAGAGGTCACGGCGTTCCTCGACCTGGTCGCCGCGACCCTGGCGCACGGCGGACCGGGAAGCCTGACCGTCGCCGACGTCCGCTCCATCCACTTCACCGACGCCCGGCTCGGCACCCGCGGCTACCAACGAGACGAGGTCGACGCCTTCCTCGACCTCGTCATCACCGCGCTACGACGCACCCGCCGCCCCCCGCGCCACAGCTGACGCGTCCTCGCATCGGGTCGCGGTTCCGCCCGCATGCCACGCACCGTGCGAGGAGCCACGCGGTGGTACGAAGACCGGTCAGTCGAAGAGGTCCAGGGTGGGGTGGGGCTCGCGGCCGCGGACTTCGATAGAACCGAAGACCAGGTCGGACGGTGGAATCAGACCCAGGTGTTCCCAGGCTGCAGCGGTGGCCACGCGGCCGCGGGGGGTGCGGGCGACCAGGCCCGCGCGGACCAGGAAGGGTTCGCACACCTCCTCGACGGTGGCGGCCTCCTCCCCGACCGCGACGGCGAGGGTGGACACGCCGACCGGCCCGCCGCCGAAACTGCGGACCAACGCGCCGAGAACCGCGCGGTCGAGCCGGTCCAGGCCGAGGACGTCGACGTCGTAGACCTCGAGCGCGGCGTGCGCAATAGGCCGGGTGATCAGGCCGTCGGCACGAACCTCCGCGTAGTCGCGGACCCGGCGCAGCAGGCGGTTGGCGATCCGGGGCGTGCCGCGCGAACGACCCGCGATCTCGGCCGCCGCGTCCTCGTCCATGCCGACACCGAGGATGCGCGCCGAACGCTGCAGGATCCGCAGCAGCTCATCGGCCTCGTAGAAGTCCATATGGCCGGTGAACCCGAAGCGGTCACGCAGCGGACCGGTCAGCGCTCCGGATCTGGTGGTGGCCCCGACCAGGGTGAACGGCGCGATGTCCAACGGGATGGAGGTGGCGCCGGGACCTTTGCCGACGACCACGTCCACCCGGAAATCCTCCATCGCCAGATAGAGCATCTCTTCGGCGGGGCGGGCGATGCGGTGGATCTCATCGATGAACAGCACGTCGCCCTCGACCAGGTTGCTGAGCATGGCGGCGAGGTCGCCCGACCGTTCCAGCGCGGGTCCCGACGTGATTCGCAGCGCGGTGCCGAGTTCGGCGGCGATGATCATCGCCATGCTGGTCTTGCCGAGGCCGGGCGGACCGGACAGCAGGACGTGATCCGGCGTGCTGCCACGCTGTTTGGCGCCGCGCAGCACCAGCGCGAGCTGTTCGCGGACTCGGGGCTGGCCGATGAAGTCGTCCATCGATTTCGGGCGCAGGCTCGCCTCGATCTCGCCATCGGACTTCAGATAGCTTGCGCTGACCTGCGATTCGGCAGGTTCCTCTTCATACTCCATAGCGCCTTACCGGTTCTTGCCGAGCAGGCCGAGCGCTGACCGCAGGGCGGAGGAGGTATCGGCGGCGGGCCGGTCGGCCAGCACCGCGTCGACCGCCTGTTCGGCCTGTTTGGCGGCGAAGCCGAGGCCGATGAGCGCCTCGACAACCTGGTCGCGCACGGGCGTGACCACCGGTGCGGGTGCGGATCCGGGCGGACCGGACTGCACTGGGACGAGATTCACTTTGTCGCGCAGTTCGACCACCATGCGCTCGGCGCCGCGCTTGCCGATGCCGGGCACCCTGGTCAGTGCGGCCACGTTGCTCTCGGCGAGCGCCTTGCGCAGTGCTTCGGGTTCCAGCACGGCCAGCACCGCCATCGCGAGGCGGGGGCCGACGCCGGAGACGGTCTGTAGCAGACCGAACAGCTCGCGAGCCTCGGTGTCGGCGAAGCCGTAGAGCGTCATCGAGTCCTCGCGGACGATCATCGCGGTGTAGAGCCGGGTCTCCGCACCGCGGGTGAGTCCGCCGAGGGTGGCCGGCGTGGCGTTGAGCCGGTAACCGACGCCGGCCGCCTCGATCACCGCATGGTCGAGTGCGATCTCCAGCACCTCGCCGCGTACCGACGCGATCACCCGTGCACCGCCTTCCGCTGTTCGGCAAGCCGTTCCCTGTACCGCCGCTGCGCCGCGGCCGCCTTGGCCTCGGCCGCGGCCATCCGCTCCAGCAGCGGCGCCCGCCAACAATGGCAGATGGCCAGCGCGAGCGCATCCGCCGCGTCGGCGGGCTTCGGCGCCGCCTGCAGGCCGAGGATGCGGGTGACCATGGCTGTCACCTGCTTCTTGTCCGCGGTGCCATTGCCGGTAACCGCCGCCTTCACCTCACTGGGGGTGTGGAACGCCACCGGGATACCCCGGCGCGCCGCGGCGAGCGCGACCACCCCGCCCGCCTGCGCGGTACCCATGGCGGTACGGACGTTGTGCTGGGCGAAGACCCGTTCGATCGCGACGGCCCCTGGTTTGTGGGTGTCCATCCAGTACTCGGCGGCGTCGGCGACTTGGAGCAGGCGCTTGGCCAGGTCCAGGTCCGCGGGGGTACGGATCACGTCTACGTCCAGGGCGGTGACCTTCCGCCCCAGCCCGCCCTCGACGATGCTGAGGCCGCACCGGGTGAGCCCGGGGTCGACGCCCATCACCCGCACGAAAACCCCTCTCACAGGACACGAACAACTGTTCGAGAGTTTAGCGGAGGCTTCGTCTTTCGCGCTTCTGCGACACGGCCCCGGCCGGAGCCGTGCGTGATGGCTCCCCGCCTTCAGGCCGACAGCCCGAGCAACTCGGGACGACTCGCCCTGGCGGCCCACTCGCGGGCCGGGTCGGCGACCAGTCGCCGCGATGCGAGGTCGAGCAGACCGCTGACGTTGGTCACGGTCGCGGCGACCACGCCGTCGGCACGAGTGAGGACGTGCTCGACCCGGTAGGTCTTGCCCTCGCCCCAGCGCCATGTGCACGACACCTCTACCGCGTCGCCGCCACGTAGTTCGCGCTGGAAACTGATCACCGTCTCCAGGTTCACCGGCCCCAATCCGGACGCGATCAGCTCGTCGACGCCAAACGCCCGCCGCCTGGACACACGCGAATCGCGAGTGGTCGGCGAATTGGTGGTAGGCCGCGCCGGTGACATGCAACTGCGGATCCAGATCGGAAACCCGGACTTCGATACGGGTACTGAACGACACGGGCCGACTATGCCACCCGGCACCGACAGATTCCGGAGTCCACCGAGGGGTCGGATCACGACGGGCCCGACTACGGGGCGTGACCCGTCCCGCGCCACACCGAAACCGTCGACGCCTCGTGGTTCGCCGCAGCCGAACACCGCCTGAACCCCACTCCGCCAGCACAGCCCCCTGATCGCCGCCGCTCGCCGATAAGCCCGACGCGCCGATAACCTGCGCTGACGAGGCGAACCGCGGGTCAGCTGTCGGAGACCTGCCGCGCGAACGCGGCGTAGGCGGACTCGTCGAACAGGACGAAGCGGACCTCCGACACCGCCGTGTCGGCCGCGCACACCGTGTCGACGGCGATCCGTGCCCCGTCGTCCATCGGCCAGCCGAAGATACCGGTGGAGATCGCGGGAAACGCGACCGTCCGCGCGTCCAATTCGTCCGCCACGCGCAGAGATTCCCGATAGCAGGAGGCCAGTAGAGCGGAGCGGTCCTCAACAGCCGACCACACCGGACCGACCGTGTGGATCACCCAGCGGGCGGGCAAACGGCCCGCCGTGGTCGCGACCGCTGCTCCGGTCGGCAGTCCCCTGCCGTACTGCGACGCGCGCAGTCGGCGACATTCCGCGAGGATGTCGGGTCCGCCGCGCCGATGGATCGCGCCGTCGACTCCCCCACCTCCGAGTAGCGACGAGTTCGCCGCGTTCACCACCGCGTCGACCTCCTGTTCGGTGATATCCCCGCGCACGAGCACAAGTCCGGTCATGTCCGCATTCTGCCTCGACCGCGGCCCCCGACACGACAAGTCGGATGCGTCATCGCCGCCATCTGCCCGCTCGTCGCACCCGTACTTGTTCCTCGCACCCGCGACGGGCAAGCGAAGAACGTGCGGGCAGTAGTGCGAGGACAGCCTCCACCCAGGTTCGCTGGAGCCGATTCACAGGTGGTCTCGAGGAAGTGTCTCGACAATGCCGTAGGTGCCCGTACTCGCCGCTCCTCCGACTCCTGCCCCACCTCAGCTTTCGCCGACGAATCAGAACACGAACTATCAGAACGCCTTTCATCACGGGATCTCGCTGTTGCACGGCTGGTTACCGCTGATCGTCGAGGTGCTCGCCGTGCTGTTCCTCGTGCTCGCCGTCGCCCGGCGCTCCAGGAAGTGGTGGCTGATCCAGCTGCCGGTCTGCGTGCTGGTCGGCGTCGTGGGGGCACTGGCCGCCAGATGGTATGTGACGAACGAGGGGCTGGCATCCGATCCTGCGCCCGCCTTGTTGTGGGCCTGCGTCGGCGCCACGGCCGCGGCGTCGGGGGTCGCGATCCTCGGCTGGCGCGGCGCGCACTGGTGGCGGCGGGGGGTCGCGATCCTCGCCATTCCACTTGCGCTGCTGAGCACCGGGATTGTGCTCAACCAGTGGGTCGGCTACTACCCCACTGTGCAAACCGCGTGGGGCGCGCTGACCGCGGGCCCGCTGCCGAACCAGACCGACATGTCGGCGCTGCCCGACCTACGGAACACCACCGTCACCGACGGCAGGATCGTGCCGGTGCGAATTCCCGACTCCGGCAGCAACTTTCCGCACCGCACCGAGTACGTGTACCTCCCGCCCGCCTGGTTCGCCGGACCGACCCCGCCCGCGCTGCCCGTGGTGATGATGATCGGCGGCGAGTTCAACACCCCGGCCGATTGGATCCGCAGCGGCCAGATCATGCCCGCTGTGGACAGGTTCACCGCGGCGAACGGCGGGCGCGCCCCGATCCTCGTCTTCGTCGACTCCAGCGGAAGCTTCAACAACGACACCGAGTGCGTCAACGGTCCGCGCGGCGACGCCGCCGATCACCTGACCAAGGACGTGCCCAGCTACATCGAATCCCGGTTCGGCGCCTCCGCCGATCCTGCGCAGTGGGCCGTGGTCGGCTGGTCGATGGGCGGCACGTGCGCGGTCGACCTGGCGGTCATGCACCCCGAACTGGTCCACACGTTCGTCGACATCGCGGGCGACCTCGGCCCATCCTCCGGCACCAAGGACCAGACCGTCTCCCGCCTCTTCGGCGGTGACGCCGCCCGGTGGGCGGTCTTCGACCCGCTCACCGTCATGGCCGCCCACGGTCCCTATACCGGCATCGCGGGCCTGTTCGACGACCTCACCCCACCGCAGCGCTCCCGAGGAGGCAACCACGGGCCCGTCGCCGACGACGACACCGTCGGCATGGGCGGTCACGACGGAGTTCCCGATACCGGCGAGGTCGGAGCCGCCGAGAAACTCTGCGCCACGGGACAAGCGGTCGGCATCGACTGCACCATCCACACCAGCCAGGGCGGCCACACCTGGCAATTCGCCTCGGCCGCGTTCACCTCGGCGCTGCCGTGGATCGTCGCCCGCGTCGGCCTCCCCGTCCCCGCCACGACCTGACACCCGCCGCCACCACGCCCGATGTCCGCACGGTCGATCACCGGTCAGGCCGGAACCCTCCAGCTCACCGCGACGGTGGCCTCGGCACGGAACGTGCGCCGATAGGCCTGCGGGGAGACACCGATCGACTCGTACAGGTGCTGGCGCAGCGAGGTGCCGGTGGCGAAACCGACCTCCCCGGCGATGCGGTCGACCGTCAGGTCGGTGGATTCCAGCAGGTGCCTGGCGCGGAAGACACGCTGCTGGATGAGCCAGCGACCGGGGCTCGTCCCGACCTCGTTGCGGAAGCGGCGGGCGAAGGTGCGCTTGCTCATCCGCGCCCGGGCGGCCAGCTCGTCGACGGTGACCGGGTGCGCCAGGTTCTCCAGCGCCCACTGCCGGGCGGCGGCGGTCCCGGCCGACGTCTCGCGCGGGACGGGCTGCTCGATGTATTGCGCTTGACCGCCGTCGCGCCATGGCGGGGCGACGCAGCGGCGCGCGACCGCGTTCGCGACGGCGCTGCCGTGATCGCGACGCACCAGGTGCAGGCACAGGTCGATCCCCGCCGCCGCGCCCGCTGAAGTGAGGATGTCACCGTCGTCGACGTAGAGCACCCTGGGATCGAGGCGCACGCGGGGGAATGCGCGGCGGAACACCTCGGCCTGGTTCCAATGGGTCGTCGCCGGACGGCCGTCGAGCAGTCCGGCGGCCGCGGCGATGAAGGCTCCGGTGCAGATCGCGACGATCCTGGCACCCGGCCGGATGCGAGCGAACGCATCGAGCACCGGCTGCGGCAGCTCGCCACCCAGGGTCATGGAGATGTCGCATGCGGGCAGGGCGACCGTGTCGGCGGTCTCCAGTGCGCCGCTGTCGTGCGCGACGGCGATGTCGTAATCGGCGGAGGTGCGCACCGGGCGGCCGTCGATCGAGCAGGTGCGGATTTCGTATCTGCCAGCGGCGCTGCCGAACACCCGGTTCGGGATGCCGAGTTCGAACGGATACACCCCGTCCAGGGCCAGCACCACCACTCGATGCGGTGTGGCTGTGTCTGCCACGGTCATGGCGCGATCCTATCGAATAATGGCAATCGCGCCATTTCTTCTACGGTTCCGGAGCGGCAGGCTGGCATTCATGATCGAGACCGACACCACCGCGACCATGCGCGCTATCAGTCAGAATATCCTCGGCGGCCCCGAGGTGCTCACCGAAGTACAACTCCCGCAACCGATTCCGGGCCCTGGCGAGATCCTGGTCCGGGTGCGCGCGGCCGGACTCAACCCGACCGACTGGCGGCACCGCGCCGTCGCGGGGTTGTTTCTGCCCGAGCCGCCGTTCGTGCTCGGCTGGGACGTGTCGGGCGAGGTAGCGGCCACCGGCATCGGCGTCACCCTGTTCCGCCCGGGCGACGAGGTCTTCGGCATGCTTCCCTACCCGGATGGCCACGGCGCCTTCGCCGAGTACACTGTCGGCCCGGCCCGCGCCTTCGCCCACAAACCGGCCGGCCTGGACCACGTGCAGGCCGCCGCGATTCCGCTGGCCGGGCTCACCGCGTGGCAGGCACTGGTCGACACCGCCGAGCTCAGCGCCCGGCAGCGGGTGTTGATCCACGCGGCGGCCGGTGGCGTCGGCCACTTCGCCGTACAGATCGCCAAGGCGCGCGGTGCGTACGTTATCGGCACGGCAAGCGCGCCCAATCACGATTTCCTGCACGGGATCGGCGCCGACGAGGTGATCGACTACCGCAGCACCGATATCGCCGAGGTCGTCCGGGATGTTGACGTGGTGCTGGACTCGGTCGACGACGAGAACAGCATCCGCTCGCTGCGCACCCTGCGTCCGGGCGGGCTGCTGGTGACGCTACGCGCCTTCGGCACTGTCGATCTCACGGCCGAGGCGGACGCGCTCGGCGTGCGCGCGGTCCGGATGCTCGTCGAAGACGATCACGCGGGGATGCGCGCACTCGCCGAGCTCGTCGACTCCGGCGCCCTGCGCCCGACGATCGCCGGAACTTTTCCCTACTCCGAGGCGGCGAAAGCGCATGCTTTGGGCGACACCAGCCGCACCGTGGGCAAATTAGTACTCACCGTGCCCTGAATCTCCCACAATCCAGGCAGTGGCGCTTCTACCATCCGAGGATGAGCAATGTTGTGAAGGCTGTCCTCGAGGGCGGGCCGCAAGACTTGCCCGCACGCATCGTCCCGATCACGCCGCCGGGGATCGAGCTGAAAGTCCCGTTCCGGGGCGGATACGAACACTTCAAGGTCACCCAGCGCGAGCAGGACACGCCCGAAGGGCGGCTGCCGGTCTACGAGTGGTGCGATCGCACCAAGATCGCGGAGTGACGCACCTTTCCCGTCCGCACCGGCGGTAAGCACTCGGCCGGTCGCGAAAATCTGCCCGAGCTGTCACACGATCGCCACGAACAAAAGCGTAACCAGGTGGTTACGCTTTTGGCGTGGACGAGGTGGCGGCCGGCGCGATCGATCGACGACGCGGGCTCATGGCGGCTGGATTCTGGTGCCGGCCGAGTCCGCGGGCACCACAAAACTGGGGTTCAGCCGCCACCTGCCCACCGACGCCGAGATCGCCCACGTCGGCCCAGACTTGGGGTGCTACCTGGACATGCTCGGTGCGGCCCGTTCCGGCACGGACCACCCCGATTTCGGCGAGTACTACCCCGCAATGCACCAGTATTACGAGCAGCCGGCCGACTAGTCGTCCAGCTGGGCGAGAACCTCGTCCGGGATATCGACGTTGGTGTAGACGTTCTGTACGTCGTCACTGTCTTCGAGCGCGTCGACCAGCTTGATGACCTTGCGGGCGCCATCGGCGTCGACCGCTACGGACACCGACGGCTGAAAGCCGGACTCGGCGGAGTCGTAGTCGATGCCCGCACTCTGCAGGGCGGTACGCACCGCGATCAAATCACCGGGCTCGCTGATGATTTCGAAGGACTCATCGAGGTCGTTGACCTCCTCTGCGCCCGCGTCGAGCACCGCCATCAGCACGTCGTCCTCGGAAAGGCCGTTCTTCTCCAGCGTGACGACGCCCTTGCGGTGGAACAGGTAGGACACCGAGCCTGGATCTGCCATGTTGCCGCCGTTGCGCGTCATGGCGACACGCACTTCCCCCGCGGCACGGTTGCGATTGTCGGTGAGACACTCGATCAGCACAGCGACGCCGTTGGGGCCGTAACCCTCGTACATGATCGTCTGCCAGTCGGCGCCGCCCGCCTCTTCGCCGCCGCCGCGCTTGCGGGCGCGCTCGATGTTGTCGTTGGGGACCGACGCCTTCTTCGCCTTCTGGATGGCGTCGTACAGCGTCGGATTGCCATCCGGGTCGCCACCACCGGTGCGGGCCGCCACCTCGATGTTCTTGATCAACTTCGCGAACAGCTTGCCGCGCTTCGCGTCGATCGCAGCCTTCTTGTGCTTGGTGGTGGCCCATTTGGAGTGGCCGCTCATTCCCCTACTTCCTTCAGGTCGATGGCACTTCTGGTCGTGTGTACGGTACCGGCACAGCCGGGCGGACAACTCCCCCAGCCTACTCGGGCGCCCACGACGGCCCAGCCCGGGCTAAGCCGCCCGGACCAGCTGAACGAACATCCGGTGCACCCGCAGATCGCCGGTCACCTCGGGATGGAACGACGTCGCGAGGACGTTGCCTTGCCGTACCGCCACGATCCGACCGGCGGCCGGGCCGTCCGGCACGGTAGCCAGCACGTCGACGCCCTCGCCCGCGCGCTCGACCCACGGCGCCCGGATGAACACCGCCCGCACCGGGCCGTCCTCCAGTCCCACGAACGGCAAATCGGTCTCGAACGAATCGACCTGGCGGCCGAATGCGTTGCGCCGCACAGTCATATCTATCCCGGACAGGTGGTTGGCGTCCGGACGGGTGTCGAGCACCTGGGAGGCGAGCAGAATCATGCCCGCACACGACCCGAAGGCGGGCATCCCGTCGCGCAACCGCTCGCGCAGCGGCTCCAGCAGTTCGAATGCCTCCAGAAGCTTGCTGATCGCGGTCGACTCGCCGCCGGGCAGCACCAGCGCGTCCACCGCGGCGAGTTCGGATTCGCGACGGACCAGCACCGGTTCGGCACCGCAGTGCGCGAGCGCCGCGACGTGCTCACGAACGTCGCCCTGCAGCGCGAGTACACCGATGGTGGGACGGGACTGCGTCTGTCCGGCGGCGGCGGGTGCGGTGACCGAGGAAGCGTTCACGCCGGAAAGCTTACGAGCCGCACCGATGTGGGCCCGCTCACGGTCGCCGCAGCCTGGGTTCGGTCACCGCTCTGGTGCGAAATCGGCGGACGCGGGTCAGCTCTCCCGCAGTGTCCGAATGAGGCCTTCCTGGACCACGGCGGCGACCAGCCGTCCCTCGCGGGTGAAGATCTTGCCGCCGGTCAAGGCACGGCCGAAACCCGCCGAGGGGGAGGCCTGATCGTAGAGCAGCCAGTTGTCGGCACGGAATGGGCGAAGGAACCACATGGCGTGGTCGAGCGACGCGGTCTGGGTCGGCTCGTGCGGGTGGATGACCTTCGAGGAGCCGAGCAGCGTCATATCGCTCATGTACGCGAGGGTGCAGACGTGGAACAGCGGGTCGTCGGGCAGCGGGTGCCGATAGCGGAACCACACCTGCTGCGGGGAGACCACGCCGTCGCGGCGAGACACGTTCTCCTGCGGCACCATACGGATGTCCCAGTGCTCCCACTCGCGCATCGCCCACAGAAGCTCGGGACTCATCGAGGTGCTGGCGTCGGGCAACTCTTCGGGTGCCTGCACCGTGGGCATCACGTCCTGATGCTCGGGACCCTGATCGCCGATGTGGAACGAGGCCGACATCGTGAAGATCGCGGCACCGTCCTGGATACCGGTCACTCGCCGGGTGCAGAACGAGCGGCCGTCGCGGATCCGCTCGACCTGATAGACCGTTGGCTCCTGCGGGTTGCCCGGCCGCAGGAAGTACCCGTGCAGTGAATGCACCTGGAACCGGGGCTCCACCGTCCGGACCGCCGACACCAGTGCCTGGCCGGCAACCTGTCCGCCGAATGTGCGTGCGAGCTGGGTCTTGGTGGACGCGCCACGGAAGATGTCCCGCTCGAGCCGCTCTATCTCCAGCGCCTCTTCGATTGTCGCCATGCGCTGAAGATTATCCCGACGGCCCGCCGCGCCGCCTCTCGGCTGTCGGTGGCCCCGGCAACTGGCCTGTGCCGGCTGTACGGCGACCGTAATGTCGGCGACGACCCATGTTTGCTGAGATGGAGCGGTGCCGCGTTTTCTGCCGATCACCCGCCACGGACTCGTCGACCGGGTGATCCGCCACGTTCTGACCACACACACCCACACGGTGATCGCCGTCGACGGCGCGGACGCCGCAGAGCCCGTCGCGCTCGCCGACCTGGTCGCCGCGGCCCTGCGCGACACCGGCCGATCCGCCGCCGTGGTCTCGGTGCACGACTACGTACGGCCCGCCGCACTGCGCATGGAGTTCGGTCGTACCGACGAGATGTCCTATCGCACAGCGTGGTTCGACTTCGCGGCGCTGCGCCGCGAGGTGGTCGATGCTCTGCGCGACCACGACCGATGGCTTCCGGCTCTCTGGGACGAGGCCTCCGACCGCTCGGCGCGCGCGACGATCCGCACGGCGCCACCCGCGACCACGATCGTCATCGCGGGCCCGATGCTCGCCGGCCGCCACCTCGACGCAGACCTGACCGTCCGACTGGACATGTCCGAGGCCGCGCTCCGGCGCAGAACCCCACCGGAAGCGGAATGGACAATCCCCGCACTGCTGCGATACGACCGCGAGAACCCTTACACACCAACCTTTTTCGTTCGATGGGATCATTCCGACCGCCCTGCGATCCGGGTAGATGAGGACAGTGTGGGATAGGACTCCCCGCCCACCTCTGCCGGCGCGGGCAGCGCAGGTCAGACCAGGCGGTGGCCACCGTCGACGTGCAGCACAGTGCCGGTGATGAACGGGTTGCGCATGACGGCGAGCATGGCGTGGGCGATGTCGTCGGGTCGGCCGATGCGGCCGACCGGCAGGCGCGCGGCGAGTTGCCGGTGGCGTTCGGTTTTCGCGGGGCCTGCGATGGTGTCCCAGATCGGGGTGTCGACCCAGCCCGGGGAGATCACGTTGACACGGACGGGGCCGAGCTCGATGGCCAAGGCGTAGCCGAGCGAAGCGAGGGCGCCGTTGACGGCGGCGACCATGGCACCGCCGGCAGCCGGGCGGTAGGCGGCAATACCGGAGGTGAAGGTGAGCGAGCCGCCGGAGACGAACCGCGCATGTTTGGCGAGCAGGGTCGGGCCGATCAGCTTTGCGGATATCAGGCTCCGGGCCAGGTCGGCGTCGAACGCGGCCACCGGCTGGTATGCGCCGGTGGCGTCGGCGGCGGTGGCGACCACGTGATCGACCGGTCCGAGGTCGGTGAACAGACGCTCGAGGTCGGCTTCGCGGGTAATGTCGGCGACCGCGGTGCGCACCGTGCCCGGCCCTTCGGCAAGGGCGCGCTCGGCGGTGGCGAGCCGTTCGGCCGAGCGGCCCGCGATCGTGACCTCCGCACCGTCGGCGAGGAGCGCGGCGGCCATGGCGAGTCCCATACCGGAACTGCCACCCACAATGACGACGCGTTCCGGTGTTGTCGTTCTTGCTGTCATGCCTCCAGCCGACCATCGGCGCGGCCGACTGTCCATGTCGCACTACCGAACTCGCCTTAGTCGTGAACTAACACCGCAAGTAGCGCACATTGGACGGCCCGGCCGCCGCGTCGTGCGGCGGCCGGGCCTGGATCGGTTGCCGCCGATCAGCGGCAACCGCGGATATCGGTCAGGCGGCGCAGGCCGGGGACTGCTGGTTGAGGTTGCTCAGCGCCTGACAGGCCCAGGCTTTCTGCACCTTCCACTTGCCACCCTCCTGGACGAAGGGGACATCGACCTGGTTCTCCTGACCGTTGATCGTGAACTTGGCCTGCGCCGTGACGCTGTCACCGAAGGCCGTGACGCCCGTGACCACGGCCGAGGCGTTGGCCTGCTTGAACGCGTCGGCCAGGCGGTTCGGCAGGCCGGGGTCGGCCTCGATACCCTGCACGAGGTCGACCTTCTCCTCGTTCGGCACCGCCGGATCGAGCGCGCGCTGCAGCAGAGCATTGAGCTGGTCGGCGGTGGGCGGGGCAGGCGTATTCGCGGTCGCCGTGGCGCTGGTCGTGGTACGGGCCGATTTGGGCGTGTCGCTCTTGTCGTCGCTGCCACAGGCCGCCAGGCTCAGGGTGGCCGCGGTGGCCAGGCCTGCGACGACGAGGCGTCCGGTCATGCGAAGCTTCAACTGTTCGTCCTTTGCGTTCGGATCGATCCCGACGGTGAGAGGGCACGACATGGCCCGTAGGGGCCATCTGATTGCGAAGCTACTGAGCGCGATTGTGAGAACTCTGAGACAACATTCTAGGCGCCGTGAGGGTTGAATCCGCGTAACGCCGCCCCTCGGGCCGCTACCCTGCCGACGGTTCGCCCGCCAGCGCGGCGACCAGTGCCGCGACCGCGGGATGGCGAACGGCGGCACGCCAGGCGGCCGCGTAGGTCACCACGAGCGGTGCGCCGCGCAGCGGCCGCCAAGCCAGGCCGGGCAGGTCGGCCGCGCGCGCAGAGCTGAGCCCGATCATGTCGGGCCGCGACGGCAGCACCGCGAGCATCTGCGCGTGCCCCATCGCGCTGTCGCTGAGCCGAACCCGGGCACCCCGATCGGCGAGCGCGCGCAGCAGCGAATCATGCAGGCCCGCAGCCGATTCGCGTGCGAACAAGATCAGTTCCTGGCCGGTGAGGTCGGCCGGGTCGAGCATCTCGGTGCCCACAAGCGGATGGCGCGCCGACATCAGGACGCCGAGTTCCTCGCGCGCAACCGGACGCTGCGCGAAGCGCTCTGGCAGGTCCACCGGTGTGCGGACCAGCGCAAAATCGATTTCGTCGTCATCGAGCAAGCGAACCTGATCGGCGGTGGTCCCTCCGGTGAGCACCATGCGTGTGCCGGGCAATCCGGCGGCGAGGAGATTTTCGATGCGTGTCGGTAGCCACGGCGGAACACCGTTCAGCAGGCCGAGCCGCAACACCGGCGCACCCGCGGCGGACGCGCGCCTGGTCTCCCGGATCGCCTCGTCCATCGCGCGCAGCACATCCCTGCCGGTGCTCAGCAGCACCGCACCGGCGGCGGTCAGCTCGACCCGGGGTTCCCGGAGCAGCAGTGGACCGCCCAGCTCGCGTTCCAGCACCTTGATCTGCTGGCTGAGGGTGGGCGTCGAGATGAACAATCGCTCCGCGGCCCGGCGGAAGTGCAATTCCTCCGCCAGGACCACGAAGTATCGCAACTGCCGCACCTCCACACGGCAGACGCTACCGGCCGGTGCTCACCAGCCACGCTCGGCCAACCGGTGCGGCTGCGCGATCTCCTCGACATTGATGCCGACCATGGCCTCGCCGAGACCGCGCGACACCTTGGCCAGCACGTCCGGGTCGTCGTAGAAGGTGGTGGCCTTGACGATCGCGGCGGCACGCTGTGCCGGGTTGCCGGACTTGAAGATGCCGGAGCCGACGAACACGCCCTCGGCGCCGAGCTGCATCATCATCGCGGCATCGGCCGGGGTAGCGATGCCGCCCGCGGTGAACAGCACGACGGGCAGCTTGCCGGTCCCGGCGATCTCGCGGACCAGCTCGTACGGTGCCTGCAGCTCCTTGGCCGCGACGAACAGCTCGTCCTCCGGCAGCGACGACAGCTTGCGGATCTCCTGGCGGATCTTGCGCATGTGGGTAGTGGCGTTGGACACGTCACCGGTACCAGCCTCGCCCTTGGAGCGAATCATGGCCGCGCCCTCGGTGATCCGGCGCAGCGCCTCACCCAGGTTGGTGGCCCCGCAGACGAACGGCACGGTGAAGTTCCACTTGTCGATGTGGTTGGCGTAGTCGGCCGGGGTGAGCACCTCGGACTCGTCGATGTAGTCGACGCCGAGGCTCTGCAGGATCTGCGCCTCCACGAAGTGGCCGATGCGGGCCTTCGCCATCACCGGGATGGAGACGGCGGCGATGATGCCCTCGATCATGTCCGGGTCGCTCATCCGGGACACGCCACCCTGCGCGCGGATGTCGGCCGGGACGCGCTCCAGCGCCATCACCGCGACCGCGCCCGCGTCCTCGGCGATCTTGGCCTGGTCGGGGGTGACGACATCCATGATCACCCCGCCCTTGAGCATCTCGGCCATGCCGCGCTTCACGCGGGCGGTACCGACGGTCTGGGTGGTCTCCGGGGTGGTCACGGCTAACTCCTGAGTCATGTGCGCCAATCGGGTCGCTCGGATTCGAACGACACGATTCTAGGCGTCCACAAAAGACCACTTGATAGCCAGTTGGAGTGGACTGGCCTGGTGTGATCTCGGATATCGCGGAGTGCGTCGGGAAGGCGCGGCAACCGTGCCTTCCCGACGATCCGCTGGTCTGCCCGGGCCCTCCCGGGGCCACGTCAGAGCGGGCCGACCACCAGCAACTGCGCCCAGTACTCCGCCGCGGCGGGCCCGAGGAGGGGCAACAGGAAATCGAACAACAGGTACGACATGAAATCAACTACCTCCACACCGAGCGAGATCGGCCCCACCTGCATCGGGACCACGACGCCGAATTCGAGTACGTCCCTGACAGCACTACCCTCCGGGCCCATGATGCACCGCGACGCTATCACGATCGTGAAACACATCACACGCCCGCACGACCGGTCAGCGGATGGAGCGGACCTCGGGATCGGCGGACCCGGAGGCGGCCTCGGCGGCCTCGGCGAGCAGTTCGTCCAAGTGATACGGGTAGACGGTTTCGCAGGAGCGGTCCAGCGCGACGATGTCCTGGACGGTGCACCATTTGTGGCCGGTGATGGAGCGACGTTCGATCACAGTCTGGTTCGCCGCATGCGGTTCGAAACCGCGCACGCGCAGGGTGAAGAACAACTCTTCGGAGCGGATCAGATCGCCGTTGAACGGGAACACCGCGACCCGACGCCAGATCGGGCCGCGCAAGCTGTCCGGGTCCGCCCGATGCCCCGTCTCCTCGTAGAGCTCGCGCACGGCAGCGGCGCGCAGGCTCTCCCCCGGCTCCACGCCGCCGCCGACGGTGAACCAGAACGACGCCTCCGGCGTCTTGGGGTCGTTGCCGCGCATCAGCAGGGTCCGGTCGTTCTCGTCGAACAGCACGATGCGGGCGGTGGTGCGGATGGTGTCTACGGCGAGGCCGGTGGACGCGGCGGGCGTGGCCCGCTCGGTGATCTCGAAGTAGGACGGCAGCGGCGCGGTGCCGCCGAGGTGCAGGATGCGCACCGGGCGCCGGGTACGCAACGCGAGTGTGTCACGCACCGCGTCGTTGTGGAACCGGCGCGCGATGAGCACGCGCGCTTCGGCGTCGGCCAGTTCGGCGACCAGTTGGGGGCGCAGGCTGCCGATGTCGACTGCCGACAACGCCGAGGACAGCTGGTTCTCGACGGTCTCCCGATCGCCGGGCCCGGCCCGCTCGGCCCGGCCCGCCAGCGCGGACAGGTGTCTGGCCTGCTTCGACAGGGTCGGATCGGACGGGCCCGCGATCGCCAAGGCGACCGACCTGGCCACCACGGCCCGCCGCGCCAAGGCCGCGTCGAGCGCCTGCCAGGACTGGTCGGAGCGCACATGCAGCCGGTCGAGGCGGTTGGCGGTCGAGTACGCCCAGAGACCGATCGCGATGACTACCGCGGCGATGAGCGCGAGGACGAGAACAGTCGTCGCGGAGAAGGTGATCATCCGGCCGCTCGTACCCGGGTGTCGCCGATGGTGACCGTCTCGTACACCCGCAGGATCTGTTCGGCCACCACTGGCCAGTCGTACTCACCCACCACCTGCGTCGCGGTGTGCACCAGCGCCTCCCTGCGCACCTCGTCGGTGAGGACGGTGTACAACGCGTCGGCCAGGGCAGCCGAATCGCCCACTGGAACGAGCATGCCCGCGGCCCCGTCGCGCAGCACCCGGCGGAAGGCGTCCAGTTCGCTGGCCACGACGGCGGTTCCGGCGGCCATCGCCTCGATCAGGATGATGCCGAAGCTCTCCCCACCGAGGTTGGGCGCGACGTAGACGTCGGCGCTGCGCATCGCCGAGGCTTTCTCCTCGTCGGACACCTGGCCGAGAAAGCGCAGGTGCCCGGCGAGCGGCCCCGCCTCACGGCGCAGCCGGTCGTCGTCACCGCGCCCCACGATGAGGATCTCCACCTCCGGAAGCCTGCGCGCCAGGTCGGGCAACGCGCCGAGCAAGATCTCCATGCCCTTGCGCGGCTCGTCGTAGCGGCCGAGGAACAGCACCGTCCCGCCCCCGCGCGGATAGCCGGGCAGCATCGGCGCCCTGGCGAACGCGGGGACGTCGACGCCATTGGGGATCTCCACCGCGTCCGACCCCAACGCCTCCACCTGCCAGCGCCGCGCCAGCTCGGAGACTGCGATGCGGCCGGAGATCTTCTCGTGGTAGGGCCGCAGTACGCCCTGAAAGGTGCTCAGCACCAACGACTTCGTCGTCGAGGTGTGGAAGGTCGCGACGATCGGCCCCTCGGCGATCTTCAGCGCGAGCATGGACAGGCTCGGCGCGTTGGGCTCGTGGATGTGCAGCACGTCGAAGTCGTTGCCGTCGATCCAACGGCGAATCCTGGTATAGGCCATGGGACCGAAGGACAATCGGGCCACCGAGCCGTTATACGGGATCGCGACCGCGCGTCCCGCTGACACCACGAACTTCGGCAGCGGCGTGTCGTCCGCCGCGGGCGCGAGCACGCTCACCTTGTGCCCTCGTTCGATGAACACTCGCGCCAGCTCGACCACATGCGCCTGCACCCCGCCGGGGACATCGAACGAATAGGGGCAGACCATGCCGATCTTCATGGCGATCCGTCTCCCTGTTCAACCCGAATGCTCGCCTGCGCGGCGGCGATTCTGGCGCGCCGTTCCGGGGACAGGTCGCTTTCCCACAGCGGTTGCAGCATGTGCCAATCGGCAGGGTGTGCGGCGATATTCGCGGCGAAACGGTCCGCCAATGCCTGGGTAACCGCCGCCACGCCACCGGAAACATCCAGCGGTGCTTCAACTTTCAGGCCCCAGTCCTCGCGGCCTTCAGCATCGACCTCGAACCACGCGTGCACCGGCAGCAGCGCGGCGCCGGTCTCGATGGCCAGTTTCGCCGCGCCCCCGGGCATCCAGGTGCGCTCGCCGAAGAACTGGACGGGGACTCCCCTCCCGGTGAGGTCGCGCTCGCCCATCAAGCACACGATCTTGTTCTCCCGCAGGCGCGCCGCCAGCTGCCGGAACGGCGGTTGCTCGCCGCCGGTCAGTGGGAACACTTCGAAGCCGAGGCTCTCCCGATAGGCGACGAACCGCTCGAACAGCGATTCCGGCTTCAACCGTTCGGCGACGGTGGTCGGATTGCCGTAATGCTGCACCAGCCAGACACCGGCAATGTCCCAGTTGCCGGAGTGCGGAAGCACCAGGACCACGCCGCGGGCCTTGTCCAGTGCGGCATCGAGGAACGGCAGCCCGTCGACCCGGTAGTCGATCGCCTTGTGGTCCATGGCGGGTAGCCGGAACGCCTCACGCCAGTACCGAGCATACGACCGCATGCTCGCGCGGATCAGCTCGTCCGGCACGTCGGCGGGCAGCACCCCGAGCACACGGGCCAGGTTGCGTCGCAAATGATTCGGCGGACCGCCGGCGTGGAATTCTCGGTTGGCACGCCGGGCGGTCCGGTCGCCACCCAATTCGAACAGCCGCCGGGCCGTCTGCTCTGGTAGCGCGCGCACCAGCCGCCAGCCCGCCACGTATCCGGCGGCACCGAGATGCTCCCTGATGCTCATTCGATCTCCACCGCCTCTCGTCCATAGCCCGCCGCGGATGTCCCGGCACCTTCGTCGACAAATCGGCGCTCGGCACAGGGTGTTGTCACGACGGGAGCCCCGGGGCGTCGGCGGCTCCCGTGCTCGGATTCCGCGGGTGGCCGGAGGGGATCACGTCGCGCGCCCCCGGCGAATTGCGCACGGCGAGCACCCGCTGGAAGACGGTGACGATACTGAGCACCGCGAGAATCCACATCGCCAGGTGGACGGCGTAGGTGAGCCAGTCGATGCCCCAGTAGCCGCCGATGCCGGTGAATCCCGCGCCTACCAGCACGATGATCAGCCGGTCCGGTCGCTCGATGATGCCGCCGTCCGCGGACAGCCCGCTGGCCTCGGCACGGGCTTTGGCGTAGGAGATCACCTGCGAGGTGACCAGGACGACGAGCGTCGCGAAGAACAGCGGCCTGTGCTGCTCATGGAAGACCGCCCACCAGGCCAGGCCGGCGAAGATGGCGCCGTCGGCCACCCGGTCACAGGTGGCGTCGAGCACCGCACCGTATTTCGTGCCTCCGCCGCGCGCCCTGGCCATCGCGCCGTCGAGCATGTCGAACATGACGAACAGCCAGATCACGATGGTTCCCCAGAACAGGTGTCCGGTCGGGAACAACGTGACCGCGGCGGCAATCGAGGCGGTCGTGCCGATCAGCGTCACCGCATCGGGAGTGAGTCCCGTGCTGACCAGTGCCCTGCCCAGCGGCGCCGTCGCCTTGGCGAACGTTTCGCGGCCGAAGAAGCTCAGCACAGTCGGTCCAGCCCGCTCATCTACGCCTCCTTCCAGGCCGCCGCGAGCAGCGCCCTGGTCTCACGCAAGAGTTGCGGCATCACCTTCACCCCGCCGACGACGGTGATGAAATTCGCGTCACCACCCCAGCGGGGCACGATGTGCTGGTGCAGGTGGTCGGCCAGCGAACCGCCCGCCACCCCACCGAGATTCAGCCCGACGTTGAAGCCGTGCGGCCGGGACACCTTCTTCATCACCCGGATGGCCTGCTGGGTGAACGCCATCAGCTCGGCGCTCTCGGCCTCGGTGAGGTCCTCCAGGTCGGCCACCTTGCGGTAGGGCACCACCATCATGTGCCCTGGGTTGTACGGGTACAGGTTGAGCACCACGTACACCAGCTCGCCGCGGGCGATGACCAATCCGTCTTCGTCGGACATCTTCGGGATGTCCGTGAACGGGTGGCCCGTCGAATCCTTGGGACCCGGTGTGGCCGCCTCCGCGATGTAGGACATCCGATACGGCGTCCACAACCGAAGCAGCCGATCCGGTTCCCCTGCGCCCGTGTCCACGATGCTTTTCTGCTCGTCCGACGCCGCGGTCTCGCCGAGATCCGCGAGCCCGTCCGGCGCGGTGCGCTCGGTCATGCCCGCGCCTCGCTGACACTCGGCCCCGCCATGACCGAGAACGCGGCTGCATCAACGGTTCGCTCGCTCATGCCCGACCCTTGTCCGCTGATCGAATCTCGAAACCCTCGGCCGTCGGCGACGCGTTCTCCCGGTGCGCGATCCACGCGACGATGGTGGCCACCGCGTCGTCCATCGGCACACCGTTGACCTGGGTACCGTCGCGGAACCGGAAACTCACGGCGTGTGCGTTCACGTCGCGCTCACCGGCGAGCAGCATGAACGGCACCTTCTGCGCGGTGTTGTTGAAGATCTTCTTCTGCATCCGGTCGTCGCTGCGATCAACCTGCGCGCGGATACCCTCGTCCTGCAACCGCTCGATAACCCGATCCAGGTGCGGCGCAAAGGCTTCCGCGACGGGGATGCCGACAACCTGCACCGGCGAGAGCCAGGCCGGGAACGCGCCCGCGTAGTGCTCGGTGAGCACACCGAAGAATCGCTCGATCGAGCCGAACAGCGCGCGGTGGATCATCACCGGCCGCTGCTTGGTGCCATCGGAGGCCGTGTACTCCAGCCCGAACCGTTCCGGCAGGTTGAAGTCCAGCTGGATGGTCGACATCTGCCAGGTGCGGCCCAGCGCGTCCTTGGCCTGCACCGAGATCTTCGGGCCGTAGAACGCGGCGCCGCCCGGATCGGGCACGAGCTGCAGGCCGGAGGCCGACGCCACCTTGGACAGGGTCTCGGTGGCCTCTTCCCAGATCTCGTCGGAGCCGACGGACTTCTTCGGGTCTTTGGTGGACAGCTCGAGGTAGAAGTCGTCGAGGCCGTAGTCCTTCAGCAGGTCCAGCACGAACCGCAGCGTGTCGGTCAGCTCGCTGTGCATCTGCTCTTTGGTGCAGTAGATGTGCGCGTCGTCCTGAGTCATACCGCGCACCCTGGTCAGGCCGTGCACCACGCCGGACTTCTCGTAGCGGTAGACCGATCCGAACTCGAACAGCCGTAGCGGCAGCTCCCGATACGACCGGCCGCGGGCGCGGAAGATCAGGTTGTGCATCGGGCAGTTCATCGGCTTGACGTAATAGTCCTGGCCGGGCTTGCGGACGGTGCCGTCCTCGTTGAGCTCGGCGTCCAGGTGCATCGCGGGAAACATACCGTCGCGGTACCAGTCCAGGTGACCGGAGACTTCGAACAGGTGGCCCTTGGTGATGTGCGGGGTGTTGACGAACTCGTAACCCGCCGCCACGTGCCTGCGTCGCGAGTACTCCTCGAGCTCCTTGCGGATGATACCGCCCTTGGGGTGGAACACCGGAAGGCCGGAGCCGAGCTCGTCGGGGAAGCTGAACAGGTCCAGTTCCAGGCCCAGCTTGCGGTGGTCGCGGCGCTCGGCCTCGGCCAGCAGGTGCATGTGCTCGTCGAGCGCCTCCTGGGACTCCCACGCGGTGCCGTAGATGCGCTGCAGGTCTTCGCGGCTCTGGTCACCGCGCCAGTACGCGGCCGAGCTGCGGGTCAACTTGAACGCCGGGATGAACTTGGTGGTCGGGATGTGCGGTCCGCGGCACAGGTCGCCCCAGACCTTCTCACCGGTTCGCGGGTCAAGATTGTCGTAGATGGTCAGCTCTTTGCCGCCGACCTCCATGACCTCGGGGTCGTCGATACCCGACTTGTCGCTGATCAGCTCCAGCTTGAACGGCTCCTTCACCAGTTCCACCCTGGCATCCTCGACCTCGACCACCCGGCGCGAGAACCGCTGCGCGCCTTTGACGATCTTCTTCATCCTGGATTCCAGCTTGGCCAGATCCTCCGGGGTGAACGGCCGCTGCACCTGGAAGTCGTAGTAGAAGCCATCCCTGATGTAGGGGCCGATGCCCAGCCTGGCGTCGGGGAACTCCTGCTGCACGGCCTGGGCCAGGACGTGCGCGGTGGAATGCCGGATGACGTTGCGGCCGTCGTCGGTGTTCGCCGCGACCGGCTGCACGTCGACATCGACGTCGGCGGTCCAGGACAGGTCCTTCAGCTCACCATCCACGCGGACGACGACGACGGTGTCCGGGCCTTTGGTGGGCAGTCCCGCCGCACGCACCGCGGCGCCCGCCGTCGTCCCGGCCGGCACCCGGACGAGGGCGACTGGGCTGATGGGGGCTGAGGTGGTCACGGCTGCGCTCTCCTTGGCGTTCTCGTGTGCGGGCTGGTTCCCGCTGGATGGGGGCCGATCGCGTGTTGGCTCCGGCGCGACCATGCTACTGTCCCGCATCTTCGACGCTTCACGCCGTACTAGTCGGATGACGCGGGATTTGTGTTCAGGTCCTAGGTTTGGCGGTCCCCCACCTCGCCGGTTTTCAGGCCGAACTGGTCGGGTGACGCAGGACCCGCGTTCAGGCCCTGCGTTGGGCGCTCCCCGCCTCTCCGGGTCTTCAGGCCGAACTGGTCGGGTGACGCAGGACCGCGTTCAAGTCCTGCGTTGGGTGCCACTCCGGTTCTGGGCGTACCCGGCGAGTTACCCATGTCCGCACGAAATCGGTTGTCACTTCGGTTGTCACTTCGGCCGAAACATTCACGGTGTTTCCTCAGTTCTCGGCGGCGAGGTCCGCGAGCAATGCATTTCGCTCGGCGGCGGGTCGTTTCGGGCAGCTGATGCACATTTCGCAGCCGGGCAGCTCGAACACCAGGCAGCAGGAGATGCGGCGCACAAAGGTGCGTCCGCCGATCTCGACGAATCGCGGCGCCGGCAGTTTGCCGCCGATTTCGGCAGCCAGCCGCGCGCCCACGTCGGGCGACCCAGCGTCCAGCGCTCGGTTGCCGATCGCATCGGCGGCAATCGCCCACAGCGATGGCACGCCCGCGCCGGACACCTCGGCGACCGGCGCGATCACCGCGGCCAGCGTTTCGCCCAGCGCCGTGGCGCGGCCGACCGGCTCGTCGGCCGAGCGGCTGTGCACCCGTTCGACGCCGCCGTCGGAACGCACCTCGCAGTCCAGCCGGTCCAGCGCGGCATCCGGCGCCTGCTCACCGTGCGCGTACGCCCGCGCGATCCCTTCCACCAGCGCGGAGGCGACCATGCACCACCACAGCGTGCCCGCGATCCGGGGCGATGCGGTCCCCCAGGAGCGGCCCATCTCCGCGATCCGCGCGGCCAGCCACTCGGGCTCGGTGAGCCTCCGCCCCGGGACGTTGTTCACCGCTGCATGGGGCTGCGCAACCATTCCCATTCGACTCCGATCCAGCTACCCACGATCCCGAACGTTCCCAATGCCCACAGTGTCGCCAGGACCAACGCGGCGGTGGCGAACGCAGCGAATACTCGCATGACCGGACCCTGAGCGGAATACCACGCCATACCCTGCTGGTATTTGACCCGCAGCCAGCCGAGTATCCGGCGCGCCCAGGCGAATTCGGTGGCGAGGATGCCGAGCCCGGCGAACACGATCGCCCAGCCGGGACCGGGATAGGGAATTGCCAGGATGCCCACCGCGAGCACGGCGACCCCGGCCACCGCGACCCCGATCCGGTAGGCGAGGTTCAGCGTAGGTCGGCGCGCAAGCCGGGTTCGGAAGGCGCGCCAGCCGGTCTGCTTGTCCGTCGAGCTGGTTTCCAGATCCGCGGTCACATCCCCAGGGTACGAGAATTCGACCACACCGAATTCCGCTCCCATGTGCCCGGTTGCGGCGAACCCGCCCGAGCGGTGCAGCCCGGTCGGGTTCGCCCATCCCCATCGATCACACGAGCTCCGGAGCGTCGCGGCGACCAGCATCATCGATGTTCGCCAGCCCGTCCACGGTCACCTCGACGACCCGCGCGGTGGCGATGTCGAAGAACAGCCCCGACACCGTGACGCCGCGCTCGGCGACCGCCTTGCGCACCGCGGGGTGCCGGTGCAGCATCTCCAACTGCACCGCGACGTTCACCATGCCCAGCTGGTCCACCTCGCCGAACCCGGCTGCCTGCGCCGCGACCGCCACCGGATGGCCGAGGCGGAACCGCTCCAGGCTCGGCCGGGCGTGCGCGAGCCATGCGTCGACGCCCGGGACCTCGGTCCCGGTATGCAGCGCCGCCATCGCTCCACAGGAGGAGTGTCCGCACACCACCACAGAGCGGACGTTGAGCTGCTCGAGCGCGAAGACCAGCGCGGCCTCGACCGACGCGTCACCCTCGACAGGCACCAGATTGCCCACGTTGCGCACGGTGAACAGGTCACCGGGACCGCTGTTGGTGATGACATTCGGCACGACCCGCGAGTCCGAGCAGGCCAGGAAGAACGAATCCGGGTCCTGCTTATCGCGCAGCACGTCCAGGTGCGGTCGCACCACGTGCGCGTGGCGGCGGTGGTAGGCCGCTATGCCCGCCGCAACCGGGTTCGCGTGCGCCTCGTCGCGGCGCCACGGGCCGAGAATGTCGTCCCAGACCGAACGGGCGAAGCTGCGCGCGGGCGGCCCCGCGGTCGCGTTGGCCATCCTGGCGCCGCCGATCTCCACGAAATCGACGCTGCCGCCGTTGTTCGCCTGCTGGCGCGCCCATTCCTCGATGGCCTCGAAGACCGCGTGGTCGAGGAAGTCGACGGTCATCTCGACCGTCACGTCGGCGTCCGCGGGCACCTTCGCGAGCTCCGTCGACAGCTTCGGCAGCGCGAGGAAGGTGGCCGAGCCGTCGATGGAGACCAGCCAGCGCTGCGAGGCAGGGATCTGCGCGGCGGTGATGGATACCTTGACCACCCGCCACAGCAGCAGGCCGAACGCCACCCCCAGACCGATCAGGACACCCTCGAGCAGGTTCAGGAACACCACGCTGAGCACTGTGACGGCGTACACCAGCAGATCGCCGGTCCGCCGGGCCATCCTGACGTGCGCCAGCTTCACCAACTGGGTGCCGATCACGATGAGCAGACCGGCCAACGCCGCCTTCGGGATCTGTTCCACCACCGAGGCCAGCGCCACCGAGAACACCAGGACCCAGACGCCGTGCAACACGGCCGACGCCCGGCTCCGCGCGCCCGCCTGGACGTTGGTGGCGCTACGCACGATCACTCCGGTGACCGGCAGGCCGCCGAGCAGGCCCGACAGTACGTTGGCCGACCCCTGGCCGATCAGCTCACGGTCGAAGTTGGTGCGCTTGCCGGAGTGCATCTTGTCCACCGCCACCGCGGACAGCAGGCTCTCCACGCTGGCGATCAGCGCGATGGTGATGATGGTGACCACCAATGCCGACCAGTTTCCGCTGGGCAGCTGCGGGAGGCCGATCGCATCGAACAGCGAGCCGTTCAAGACGATTCGCTCGGCGCCCGTCGGCCATACCAGCGACAACACGGTGCCCGCGAGAACCGCGACCAGTGGGCCGGGAACCACACGGACCTTGGCGGGCAGGTACTTCCAGCCGATCATGATCGCGATCACGACCACGCCGATGAATGTGCCACCGCCGTGCAGCGACATCAGTTGTTCAGGCAGCTCGGTGATGTTCTTCCACGCGGAACTGTGCGACGAACCGCCGAGCAGCACGTGAACCTGTTGCAGCGCAATGGTGATGCCGATACCGGCGAGCATCGCGTGCACCACCACCGGCGCCACCGCCAATGCCGCTCTGGCAATCCGGCTGAGCCCGAACAGGATTTGCAGCAGACCGGCCGCACAGATAATGAAACCAGTTGTCTTCCAGCCGAATTGGCTGATCGTCTCGGCCACGACGACAGTGAGGCCCGCGGCGGGGCCGCTCACCTGCAGGAGCGAGCCGCCGAGCAGTCCAGCGACGATACCGCCGATCACGGCGGCGATCAGGCCTGCAGCGACCGGGGCGCCGGAAGCGACGGCGATGCCGAGGGACAACGGCAGCGCGACCAGGAAGACCACGATCGACGAGGGCACATCATGTCGAAGAATCGAGGTGAAGCGGCCGGATAAGGGTTCAGAGCTGCGGACCGAGCCCGTCTCTGTGGGCGGTGACAGTGGCGGGGCTACGTGATCGATAGCCATGACTCTCCTTCGCCGACTCGGCAGGTTCGCCGAGGTCGGTTGACGATCAACATGTCCAGCAGGGCACAAGACCGCGAACCGGCATCTCGCGGTGAAGTAGTTCCCAACACAGCGATGGGTTGAGATGTAAACCGCAACAAGTCTATTGGTAAAGACTTAGCAAAGCCTGAGAAGTTAGCGGATTGTGTGTAATTCCCCACTGTTCGCTCGCCGTTATCACTGTGACCTGCCGCACAACCGCGCCGCGCCGGTACCAGGACCGGTGCATTTCCGCTCCGCCGCTGTCAGACCGGCTCCGCCGCGGTCTCTTCATCGCCGAACTCCGCAATGCCGTCGATGGTGACCTCGATCACTCGCGCCGTGGCGATGTCGAAGAACAGCCCCGACACCGCGACGCCGCGCTCCTCGGTGCCTCTGCGCACGACCGGATGCGCATGCAGCGTCTCGAGCTGCACCGCCACGTTCACCATGCCCAGCTGGTCCACCTCACCGAACCCCGCACGCGCCGCCGCGTCGGCCACCGGATGCCCGAGCCGGTAGCGCTCCAGACTCGGCCGCGCGTGGGCGAGCCAGTCACCGAGCCCGGGCCCCGCCTGCACCTCGCGGTGCAGTGCGTCCATCGCCCCACATGCGGAGTGGCCACAGACCACCACCGCGCGCACGTCCAGCTTCTCCAGCGCGTAGATCAGCGCAGCCTCGACCGAGACGTCGCCGCCCGGCGTCGGGACCAGGTTGCCCACGTTGCGGACGGTGAATAGGTCACCCGGTCCGCTGTTGGTGATGACGTTGGGCACGATGCGCGCGTCCGCGCAGGTGAGGAAGAACGAGTCGGCTTCGGGCCGGTGCCGCAGCCCGTCCAGGTGTGGGCGCAGGAGATGAGCGTGGCCACGGTGGTAGGCAGCGATGCCCGCCACGATCGGATCCTCCCGGTTGCCGGTGCGCCGCCACGGTCCGATCACCTGGTCGATGACCTGCCTGGAATGCCCACGCTCGGGCGGTCCGGCCAGGGCCGTGGCCATCCGCGCGCTGCCGATCTCGGCGAATTCGACCGTGCTGCCGGCGGATTCGCGCCGACAAGCCCAATCGGTGATCAGTTCATAGGAGGCGTGGTCGAGGAAGTCGACGGTCATCTCCACGGTCACGTCGGCGTCGGTAGGCACCTTGGCCAGTTCCGCGGTCAGCTTCGGCAGCGCGAGAAAGGTGCACGTGCCGTCGATAGTGACCACCCAGCGCCGTGAGCCGGGGATCTGCTCTGCGGTGATTGTCGCGCGGACCACCCGCCACAACAGCAGCGCAAACGCAAGCGCGAGCCCGATCACCATGCCCTGCAACAGGTTCAGGAAGACGACGCTCGAGACCGTCGTCGCGTAGACATAGAGGTCGCCGGTGCGCCTGGCCAGCCGGATATGCGCCAGCTTGATCAGCTGCATACCGATCAGAATGAGCAGCCCCGCCAGCGCCGCGGTGGGGATCTGCCGCACCAGCCCGGCCAATGCCACCGCGAACAGCAGGATCCAGACTCCGTGCAGCACCGTCGCCGCCCTGCTGCGCGCGCCCGCGTGCGCATTGGTGATGCTGCGCACGATGACCGCCGCGATCGGCAGGCCGCCGAGCAGGCCGGAGACGACGTTGGCCGATCCCTGCCCGATCAGTTCTCGATCGAAGTCGGTACGGGTGCCCGGCCGTGCCTTGTCCACTGCGATGGCCGACAGCAGGCTCTCCACGCTGGCGATCAGAGCGATCGTGATCATGGTCAGCACGATGACCGTCCAGCTACCGGAGGGCACCGCAGGCAGGCCGACGGAATCCAGCAGCGAGCCGTCCAGCACAATGCGCTCGACGTGGGTCGGCACGACCAGTGACAACACAGTCGCGGCCACTACCGCTACCAGCGGTCCTGGAATCACCCTGATCCGACCGGGGACGAACCGCCAGGCCATCAGGATGACGATGACGACGAGGCCGATGCAGAGGTCGCCCTTGTGCACGGACCTCAGCTGATTCGGCAGGGCGACGAGACTGGCGAACGACGAGCTGAGCGAACTCCCGCCGAGCAGCACGTGCACCTGTTGCAATGCGATGATCACGCCGATGCCCGCGAGCATGCCGTGCACCACTACCGGGGCGATGGCCAGTGCGGCGCGCGCCACACGGCTGAGCCCGAACAGGATCTGCAGGATCCCGGCACCGATGGTAATGAAACAGGTTGCGGCCCAGCCGAAGTTGTGCACGCTCTCGGCGACGACCACGGTGAGGCTCGCGGTCGGCCCGCTCACCTGAACCGCGGAGCCGCCGAGCAGTCCGGCGACGACGCCGCCGACGACGGCCGCGATCAGCCCCGCGGCGACGGGGGCGCCCGAAGCTACCGCGACGCCGAGCGAAAGGGGAAGGGCGACAAGAAAAACCACGATCGAGGCAGGTAGGTCGTTGCGACCGATACTGGCCATGCGTGCGGAAAGGCCTACGCGCGGCGGCGTCAGCGGTGCGGAATCGGTGTCGGTGGACATATTTCTCCTTCGCCGGGTCGAGTCGATCCGGTTCATCGGTCAAACATGTTCTGGCATCGAATGCGTGCGGCGAGCCGCTCGACCGCTCGTGGAGCGGCGACCCATGACGCGAAGGTCCGACTGATAGTAAAGACTTCGCAAAGCACATGGAAAGGTTTTTGCTACCCCCGAGGACAACCGCTACCAAACTGTGACCCAGGTCACAGTGCCGCAAAATGGTTTGCAGAGACGTCGCATGTTTGGCCCAGCGGCCGGAGTCGCCGGCGCATCGGCGATGCCGATCGACCGAGAGACGAAAGAAGACCGGGCGAGGAACGCACCGGTCTTGTTCGATGAAGTGGTCCCAGCTGGGATCGAACCAGCGACCTTCCGCGTGTGAGGCGGACGCTCTCCCGCTGAGCTATGAGACCTGAGTTTCATTCCGGGCGGGATGCCCTCCGGACGAGACGAAACATTAGCACGCACCACGGGCGGTCCACCAAATCGCCACCTGGACAGGGACGGTCCAAGGCATCGGCGAGAGGCGGTCACCCTCTCGGCGCCCGAACACGATTCGAGTCAGCTGAGGCTGATCTCGACCCGACTTCGTTCCCCGGCACCCGATCCATGCGGAGTGGAGTTCGTCGATGTCATCTCCACGTCTGGCGATGGCACCATCCGACGAGCCCCTCATCCCTCACCAACCACATATGCCACTGCGGTCACAGTAGGCATCCTCCCCGATTTACCCCTTTCTACCAGCGGATTTGTACCTTTCGAGAAGCGTCCGCTAATGTTCTGTCTCGCACCACGGAGGCCGGAACAGGCCCCCGAGAGGTCGAAATGCGGATGTAGCGCAGCTGGTAGCGCATCACCTTGCCAAGGTGAGGGTCGCGGGTTCGAATCCCGTCATCCGCTCGAGAGGTAGGGCCAGGCAACATTGGTACGCCGTCCCCCTTTGCGCGGTGGAGTGGCCGAGTGGTGAGGCAACGGCCTGCAAAGCCGTGCACACGGGTTCGATTCCCGTCTCCACCTCGCGCGATTAGCTCAGCGGGAGAGCGCTTCCCTGACACGGAAGAGGTCACTGGTTCAATCCCAGTATCGCGCACCACGTAATATCAGGTCAGACCCGGTTTTACCGGGTCTGATTTTGTTTGTGCCCGACGGACCTCTCATCTCATCGTTCGTGAACACCAGCCACACAACTCGACACCAGCATCAGCAAATGCCCTTGCCTGCACCCTGCCTGGGGTGAACGCCTTGCTGATCCGCCGGGAACCCCACCTGCTACGGGCGCAATCCTCCGAGCCGGACACAAGTGTCGAGCAGATTCTCATTCGCGACTGGGATGCGGGCTGGTTGTCACGGAATGCCCTTCAGCGCCGCAGCCCCAGCCGTCGTGGAGGTCGCGCACCATTATCACGCCGAGCCGGTCCGGCACAGATCTACTGACGGATCCTGCCCCCAACCAGAAATCGAGCGTCGTAAAACCGAAGTCGAGGAGACTGGCGGCTCCGGTGGAGTCTGTCGACCTCGGCGATGCCGAGTGCGAGTTCGTCCAGACGTTCCCAAGCGTTGTGATGGCCCATTCCGGTACGAGCGGAAGATTTCGCGGGCGCACGGAGAGGTGAGCGCGGCGGTCTCTCACGATGCCTACGGTTTTGCTGTGCAGGTACGGGGCCCGTGCGGGCACGACACCTCGGTGGCGCCCAGCAGTTTCGCGGCGAAGATGGGATGTCGGTGGACGGGGATACGCTGTGCCCCACATAGCCGGAGCCGAGTCAGGGGGTTGTCGCGTGACGGTCAGCGCGGGGGTCACACACAGAGAGACGGCTGCCGAGGACACCGATCTCGAACTGCTCGATCTGCAGGACGACATCTCGTTCGGGCTCGAAGAGGTCAACGAAGTGCTCGCCGAACTGATCGCGATGCAGGCCGAGCGTAAAGCCAAGGACGGAGAACTGCTGGCCGCGCGGCTCGGGATCCGCGGCGAGAAGCCCGAAACGCTGGCACGGATCGGCGCGCGCTACGACCTGTCCCGCGACCGGGTGCGGCAACTGCACACCAAGGCGGTCGGCCAGATGATCCGGATGGCGCAGTTGACCGGGCACCGGGCTCCCGCCGTGCTCGGCGCGCGGTACCCGCTCGACGCCATGGATCGGCAGTTGGTGCGGGCACTGCTGGTGGAGACGTACATGACCGACACCGACGTCGCCGCCACCGAGCTTTCGTACCTGAAGCTGCGGCTGGCCGGGCACGCGCCGGAGGACGCGAAGCGGATCGCCGGGTTCGTGGCCCAGCGGATCGCGGCATGGCAGAAGAAGACGAACCGGCGCCTGGCCAAGCTGCGCGATGCCGAGCCGCGCGCGACCAGTCAGCTCGATCCCTGGTTGGCACAGGTCGATTGGCCAGGGACGGATGCCGCCGCGGTGCCCACGTCCTGCGCGCGCACAGTGGACGGCGATGACGACGGACGCGGGCGCTTCTACCTGGACAAGGTCGGACGCGACGTGCCGTTCGACTCCGGTCTGGAGGCCCGGCTGCTGTGGATCCTCAACGCGAGCGATCTGGTCGAGACGTTCCAGGAGCAACCCGCCGCGGTCGGCTACGACCTGGACGGTGCGGAGCGCGTCCTCTATCCGAGCATCGCCGCCCGCCTCACCGACGGCCGGGTGGTGCTCATCGATGTCGAGCCGCTCGGCCATGTCGCCTTCCACGTCAACCGGACGAAGGCGTCGGCGGGTCGCGCGTACGCGCACGCCAACGGGTGGGGGTGGCTGGTATGGACGGGAAGTCGGATCGGCATCCCCGACCTGCTCGCGCGCCCGGTCGCCCCGGCAACCGAGAGCACGCTGCGCGACCTGGTCGCGCGCGGCCCGGTGCACTGGACCGCACTGCGCCAGGTCCGCGGTGCGACCGGCTTGGAACTGCTGGACTTCCTCACGCTGGTACTGCGCAACGACTGGCGGTGGGACCGCGCCCCATTCCGGCTCAGCGCACCACCATCGCCCCGGCCACGAACGTGACGATCAGCAGCATCGCGCAGCAGGTGACCAGCTGCCAGTGACCGATGGTCTGCTGAAGGTTGACGATGGTGCTGCGCAGGGCATTGTCCACCCGGTGGTGGTCGGCGATCTTTCGGCGAGCCGCAGCGAGGGCCTCGGCCCGCTCCTGCGCGGCTTGCTCCGCGCGTTCCAGCCGCGTGGTGAGCTTCGCCAGGTGCTTCTGCCTGTCCCGCAACGTTTTCCGGGTCACCGCCAGTGCGGTTCGCTGGTTGACCAGCTCCTGGCGCTGCCGGGCAATGACGGTGGCCTGTGTCCTCGTGTGGTGCTCCCAATCGGTCACGGTGGCCCAGCCTCCTGTCCTCTCATCCCGATAGCCCCAGACGATGTCACCGCGCACCCATCCCTCGATGAAGTCACGCAGCTCGAAGGGCTCGCGCCGCGGCGCCGCCATTGCGTGTTCGGTGTCCAATACGCCCGTGATCGCGCGATAATCGCAGGCGGCGGGCTCGAAGTCCGCGATGCCCAGCGCGTGCAGGTACGGCACCCAGTAGCCGGGAGGGCACAACCACAGCACGTCCGCGCAACCGGCGGCGCGCAGTCGCGCGGTGTGCTCTTGCGCGAGCGTGCGCTCCAACGGCCCGCCGCGCACCTCGATCGCATACTCCCGATCACCTGTACGCCAGTAGACATCCACCGGCAGCGTCCCGATCCGGTGATCCACCTCGGCCTCGTCGGCGCCATAGGCGAGCAGCCTGCCGCACAGCCAGTACTTCAGCCGCTGCATATCCCACTGAGCGGCGGTACATTCCGGACACTTGCACGCGTAGCCGACCGACGACCCACGAGCCCGGCCCGGCCAGTCCCCGATACCCAATTCGGCGAGCATCGCTCTGCGCCCGCAGGCGATGTCCGCCCGCTGCTTCGTTCTCACGCGACCACTCTCCGCACAAACCACCGCAGGCCCGGCGACCCACGCCATAGATCAAGAGTGCGTCAGACTTCGCTACCTCGCCAGCCCCCTTTACCCCGCGCTCGGGTGTGCCACGCACGATGGCATTCGGTGGAGTGGGCGATGTACGCTGCGGCACAAGGAATTTCATAATGCCATGCGGTCCCGCAAAACGCGCTGGTATCGGCGGATTCACTGTGCGGCCATCCACTGCCGATCGCCCGCTTCGGCCGCGTCTGTACGCCCTCATCGCGGGCGAGGCGATCCTGCAGGACAATGGCAGGCCGGCGGGACTTGCACTGTTCCGGACAAACGGGATCGCGGTGCCGTCCGCCTGCGTGGACCAAAATCCGTGCGCATACGCTGCTTTGATCAGGTCAACGGATCGGCGCACCGCCGATCCTTCGCGAGCCGCGGATGACCAACGGGGCGGATAGAATCGTCCGGCCGAGTGCGAGCTGGGCCGATACGGGGAAGTAGGTATTGGATGGAGCACGGTCAGCAGACCGGTGAGTCGATCGGCGCGATGTTATCGAGTATCGCGTCGACCCTCCGAGAGGTCAGCGACAAGCTGGACGCGGTGGCGGCCCGGATGGACGGTGCGCCCGCCGTGGCGGACGAGCAGACCATCGAGGGCCGGTTGGCCAAGCTGGAGGCGTGGGCTTTCCATGTCGGCCAGGACATTTCCGGCATCGATGCCAGAGTGGAGCGTCTGGAGTCCGGTCAGGACACGCCGTCCGTAGATCGCGAGAGCGTGGACGAGCGCCCGGCGACCCTACCTCGGGCGGCCGCCGGTCGACGCGGCGCAGGACAGTGGGAGCGCCACGCCACACCAGCCCAGACTTCCGGGGCAAGCGAATCGCGCGAAAGCTCGAGCGGTTCCCGAAACGGCGTGCCTCGACAGAACGTACCGCGCGAGCCGGTTCGCATGGCAGAGGAGCTGAACTCCGCTCCGCCGTCGGGCTTCACCCCGACCCGCGAACCCGTGGTGACCGCGCTGGACCCGAACGCCACTTCCGGACAGAGCTTCACCGCCCCCGTTCCCAACTTCACCGCACACACCCCGCGCGAACCCGCGCCCAACTTCACCGCGCCGACGTCTCGCGAACCCACGCTCGACTCGCCGACGCCGCGGGAACCGATCACCGCGCACCAGGAATCGCTCACCGCACCGCGTGAAACCGTCGCGTCGCCGCAACCCACCCTGTCTCGAGAGAACCCCGCGTACGAGAGCATCATCGCCTCCGTCGACGACGCCGACCCGGGCCGGAACCATGGCCGCTCCGGGAACGGGACCGCTCCCGATGCGCACGCCACCGGGCTCACGGGCGCGCACCGCGCCACCGACGAAGACCGGGCGCCGGTCGAGAACTCCCATGTGGACAAGCTGCAGGCCATGCTCGACGAACTCAAGCGGACCGCCGCCGCTCCGCTCGGCCGCTCCGATATCTTCGGACCGCCGGCGGGCGACCCGAACTCGACCGGCTACCAGTCCGACCGCACCGACCCGCCCCGCAGGTCCAACGACTACCGGCTCTCGAGCCCGCCGCCGGTGTCCTGATCACCCCTACCGCGCCGCTGTTTCGGCGGCCGGACCGCGCCGGCCGACCGCAGCAGGATCTCATGAACGAGATCGCGCAGCCAGCGATGACCGCCGTCGGCGCTGTTACGCGGATGCCACGCCATCCCGATCGCGACCTCCGGCAGCGGTAGCGGGATCTCGAACGCGCCCAGCCCGAGCGCGGGTAGCGCGGAGGCGCTGAGCAGGGCGGGCGCCGAACAGACCAGGTCGCTGCCCCGCACGGCGAACAGCGCGCTGGTCAGGTTCGGCACGGTGGCCACCACACGCCGAGTGCGGCCGTGCAAGGCAAGACGGTCGTCTATCGGTCCGTGCGCGCGGCCGTGGCGCGAGATGCTCAGATGCCGTGCCGCGGCGTAGGCGGCGACGGTGACGCGATCGGTGACCAGCAGGTGGTCGGCCGCGGCCACACCGATCACCCGGTCGGCGAGCACCCTGCGGACCGTGGTCTCCGGATCCGCTTGGTCGATCACGCCGACCTCGAGGTCGACGCGTCCGTCGCGCAGAGCCGAGGTGCCCTCGAGGGTGTCGGGCAGGAACCGCAGTGTTACGCCGGGCGCCTGCGCACGCGCCGCGGCCAGCAGAGGCGCGGCCAGTTCGGTGAGCACCATGTCGCCCGCTTGGACCGCGAAGGTCCGCCTCAGCGCCGACGGATCGAGCTCGCCACGCGGGGTCAGCAGCGAGCGTCCCTGCTCGACCAGGGTGCTGACCTCGTAGCGCAATTCCAGCGCGCGTGGGGTCGGCACCAGCGATCTACCAGCTCGCACGAGCAGCGGATCGTCGAGCACACGGCGCAGCCGGGTCAGGGTCCGGCTCATCGCGGGCGGCGAGGTATGCAGGCGCCGCGCGGCCAGGGTGACGCTGTTGGTGTCCAGGAGCGCGTCGAGGGCTACGAGCAGATTCATATCCAGCGCATCCACCCTTGGATTATCACCAATGCAATGAGTGGTTACGGACATTGCACTCGTGATACTCCGGGGCGAGTCGCAGCCATCGCAGTGTCGCGCTCGCCCGGACGGTTCCCGGCTCTTCGTCGCCACTCCTCTCCCGACCACAGACGCCGTACGCACGGTCTGGAAATCGACGTCAGCCATCCCGCCAACGGACACGCCGAGCCGGTGCACGTCGCGGTGACCGACCGCCTCGGGTGGGACAACGGCGGGGTCGCGCACGACACGGATCCCGCTTCCTCGACGCACTGTTGAGCGTGTACGACGCGTCGACCGACGCACTGGTGCGACCGAGGGAGGCCGCGGCCCGATCACCATCGTCTCCATGGGCGACGGCGCGACCACGTTGGTAAGCAATCCTCCAGCCGGCACCGTGAGCGTAGTCGAAGGCCGCGCGCTGTCGGCGGCATCGGGCACCGAGGGCGGCGGCGCCGTTCGCCCAGCCACGACCCCCGACCAGGGCGCGCAGCCGAGCATCCGCCGCTTATCGGCTGACCCGGCCGCCTTCCTCTTCACTCGCCAACGACTCCGCCTCGATCGGAAACTGTCGCGGCGCGGCGGGACCGGTACCCGTCTTGGGCCGGTTCAAGCCCCGGTAGGACTCCGGCTTGACCCTCCGGAACCATTGGGCCAGCCGAGTCCGGCGAGGCAGGCGGAACTTCAGGTCGGCGAGCATCTCGTCGATGTTCTGGATAGCGAACGGAGTGATTGCCGTGCCGTGCGCGTGGTGGCCGTTGGCGCGTTCCTCCATCCAGCGCAGGCGGGTGTCTATCTGCTCGTTCAGCTGCTGGGCAGGCGGCAGAGCGAGCCTGCCGGTGAGCAGCGCGGCGGTCCAGTGCGCGGCGACCTCGGCGTTGAGCGTGCTGATCACCGACGAGTTGTAGCCTGCGAAAGTCAGATTCGGCACGTCCAGCGGCAGGATCTGGCGGTGCAAACGGAAGTTGCCGCGCTCATCGGTCAGCCTGCGCTGCACGTACGGCGTGAGGAAGGGAACCCGCTGGTGGAAACCAGTGGCGCACACCACGACGTCCGCCTGTAGCACCTGCCCGGTGGACAATCGCACCGCGGGAGCCGCCTTGGGGCCACCGCCCATCTCGGTGATAGTGGTGTCGCGGTACACCGCGATGCGTCCGTTGGCGACCTGCTCGTAGAAGCCCTCGGTGGCGAGACTGATGGTGCTCTCGGCGATCTCCTCGACACGGCCGCTGGGCACGAGACCGAGTTCGCGCAGACGCATCTGCTTGGTGGCCAGTTCCTGGATCAGATCGAAGTTGCTGATCCGCACCGATTCGCCGGGACCGGTCAGAAACCGGTCCATCCGACCGGGTCGGAGGTAGTGGAAGTGCGACTCGCCGAAACGGGTCAGCATCAGGTGCTCGTAATCGATCACCCGGGCCAGCGTGCGCGGCACTTTCCAGAACAGCCGCCGGGCCACTACCGAAGTAGACGCGGCAACATCGCTCACCGCGGTCGCGATGTCGCAGGCGGACTTCCCGTAGCCGACCACGACGACCGACTTACCGCGCACCGATTCCAGATCGAGAAATTCCGACGCGTGCACCACTCGTCCGCCCGCCGCGCGGAACAAGTCCGCGCCGTGATAATCCGGCATCGCCGGGTCGCTGAACACACCGTTGGCAATCACCAGGTGGTCACACGAGGTCCGGTGAATTCCGCCCCCGTCGCGAATTTCGAGCAACCACCCGCTGTCGACCGGATCAGCGGCGACTACCTCGGTTTGCAGACGCAGATGCTCGGTCAGCCCGAAGCGGGCGGCGTAGGCAGCGAGATACGCCTGCATCTGCTGTCCGTCCAGCACACGAGGATAGTCCGCGGGCATCGGGAAGTCGGAGAAGTGATAGGTGTCCTTGGAGTTCTGCGTCCGCAGGCCCGGGTATCGCCGGGTCACACTCCACACGCCACCGACATCGGGTGTGCGGTCGAATACTTCGACCGGAAAACCCTCCTGTTTCAGCACTTTCGCGCAGGCGAGACCTGCGATACCCGCACCGACGATCGCGACGCGGCTTCCGCTTGTCATGCGCAGGAGACTACGTCGCCAGCGCCGCGCAGCAAAGTCGGTCGGCCGAAACCGCGCTCGAGCGTATTGCAGGCGCACTCGAGAAGGCCACCGGCAGATCGAGCAGGCCGCGGATCAGGATACTTGCCCGCAGCACAGGTCCGCGTCGTCCACGCCAGCCGCGGCCGCAGGCTGCGACACCAACCGGGTGAGCACGACGGGGCAGGCGGATCGTCCGACCGATCGCCGCTGTCGATCGCCGGCGCCAGGTTCCATACGCGCCTCCGCCGCGGGCCCGCTACCCTGCGCAGATGAGTTCGATCGCGCCCGTCCTGCGGGGCGCCCGGATCGCGAACTCGTTCGCATTCGGCCTGCAGGGCTTCTTCTTCGCCGTCGTGCTTACCGAATTGCCGCAGCAGAAGGAGCGTTTCGGCCTGTCAGACGGGCTGATCGTCGGCTCGGTGGTGCTGGTCTCGCTGCTGGCGGGCGGCGGCAGCGTGGCGGCCGAGCGGCTGGCACGGCACCGGTCGAGCCGTGACACCGTGCGCATCGGCCTGCTACTCATCGCGCTCACCGGCACGATGGCGGCGTTCGCGCCGAACACGGCCGTGCTGCTGATCGCGCTGGGCTGCTATGGGATCGCGGTAGGCATCGTCGACGCCAGCACGAATATGCAGGCGGTGTTCATCCAGCACGGGTACGGAACGTTCATCCTGTCCTCGTTCTACGCGGCGTGGAGCGCGGGATCGATCGCCGGAGCGCTGTTCGTGTCCGGGTGTGAGGCTCTGGAGGTGCCGCTGCGCGAATCACTGCTCGGGGCGGCCGGGATCGTGCTCGTGGCCGGGTTGCTGCTCGGTCCGCGACTTCTTGCCGCCCGAGACGCGGAGACGAGTCCCGCCGAGACGGTCACCACCGACGACGGAACCGTCGCGGTGCGCGCTTATCTGGCGTTCGGCATCGCGATGGCGCTGGTCTTCGCCATCGACCTCGCTGTAGGCAACTGGTCGGCGCTGTATCTCACCGACGACCTGCTTGCCGATTCCGCGACCGGGGCGCTCGCGCTGGCCGCCTATCAGGGCGCGTCGCTGATCGCGCGGCTGGGCGGCGACCCACTGGTACGCCGCTTCGGCCCGCGGCGGGTGGTCCGAACCGCCGCGATCGTCGGCGTGCTGGGACTGGCGATCGTGGTGGCCGCGCCGGGACCGATGGTCGCGATCGTCGGATTCCTCGTCGCGGGTATCGGCATGCCGGTGATCGCGCCGCTGTGCTTCAGTGCGGCCGGACAGCTCGCCGAGGGCCGCGCACTCGACGCGCTGATCGCCCGCCTCAACTTGTTCAACTATGCGGGAACCCTGGTCGGCGGCGGCGTGGTCGGCGCCGTCGCGGCGATCTTCGGACACCGCGCAGGGTTCATGATCCCCCTGTCCTTCGCCGCCACCCTGATCGTGCTCGCCCGCGTCTTCCATTCTTACCGGGAGGAGGGCAAACTTCCCGCACCCGCGGAGGAACATGCTCTACTGGACGAATGAGCAACATCCCAGTCACCGTCGACCGGGCCGGGCTGTGGGACGCGGAGGCTCTCAGTGACGTTGCGGCCACGACCTTTCCACTCTCGTGTCCGCCAGACGCGACGCCGGAGGACATCGAGATCTTTCTCACCGACGTGCTGTCGGGGGAACGCTTCGGCGAGTATCTGAGCGATCCGGCACGAACTGTGCTCAAAGCGATCGCGGGCGACGACATCGTCGGCTACGCGATGCTCGTGGCTGCCGATCCCGCCGACCCGGCGGTGGCCGAGGCGGTCGGCCTGCATCCGGTGGTGGAGATCAGCAAGATGTATGTGCTGCCCGGCCACCACGGCACCGGGGTGTCGACCGCGCTCATGCGGGCCGCACTGGACCGGACGAAAGAGGACGACTATCCCGGCCTGTGGCTCGGCGTCAACCAGGAGAACGTCCAGGCTCAGCGCTTCTACGCGAAATACGGGTTCACGACGGTCGGCACCAGGATGTTCACCGTGGGCGCACAGCTGCACCACGACTACGTGATGCGCCTGGTCTTCTAGGCCGGGCTCACCGAACGAAATCCACGAGGGCGGTGTGGAAGGCGGGAGCCAGCCACAGCCATCAGGTGATCGCCGGGCACCTCGACATGGATCAGACCCTCTCGGACAGGTCGAGGTCGAGCAGGTCGGCCAGTTCGGTGATCCGGGGCAACAAGCAAAGGTCGGCATTATCGCCGCCTTCATGCACCGCCTCGACCCGCTGATCCTGGACGAGCCCACCTGCGGCCTGGATCCGCTGCTGCAACAACGCTTCCTCGGCCTGGTGACCGAGGCCGAGGACAACGGCCAGACCGTCCCTATGTTCCGCGCTCTCCGACACCGAAGGGATACTCGACCGATGAGCACCACGGAAGAGAACCGGACGGACACCCCCACGCCCCCACAGCTGGCCTTCGTCGAGGACTTCGCGCTCGTGCTCGAACGCATGGGCCTGGTCCGCATGACCGGCCGGGCTGCGGGCTGGCTACTGATCTCCGATCCACCAGAGCAAACATTCGGTCAGATCGCCGGCGCGCTGCAGGCATCCAAGGGCTCCATCTCCAATGCGCTGAAGTCCCTGGTCACCATGCGCTGGGTGGACAAGACCTCCAAGCCGGGCGACCGCAGGGACTACTACTCGATCCGCCCCGGCGTCCTGCCCGAGCTGACCCGCAAGCAGAGCACCATGTACAGCGACCTCACCGCCATGAGCTCGCGCGGGCTGGCCCTGTTCGACGACCCGAACGGCAGGGAGGCCGCCCGTCTGCGGGAGATGCACGAGTTCTTCGTCTGGATGGGTAAGGAACTGCCCGCGCTGATCGACCGCTGGGACGCCGAGCGCAACCCCTCCTGAAACACCGGGCGCCACGGAGTCTCGGTGCGTCAGCGGTTCAGGCCAGCAGTTCGGCCTTCAAGGCAGCGACGTCGGCGGCGGTCAACTTCAGTCCGTCGCGGACATAGCTGTCGAAACTGCCGTAGGTCTGGTTCACCTGGTCGAAGGCGGCGTCGAGCCAGGACTGCCGCACGCCGTTGAGCTGGTCATCCGGGCTCGCGTTGCGGAACTGGTTGGAAAGCAGGTAGTCCTCGGTGACAGTGGCACGATCGACACCGAGCACAGTGAGCAGCACGGCGGCGGTCCAGCCGGCGCGGTCCTTGCCCGCGGTGCAGTGGAACAGTACGGCGCCGTCGGTGGTGTCGATGATGTCGCGCAGCACCGCGGCGAATGCCTCGTCGGCGCCCGGAGCGGTGATGAACGCACGGTAGAGCCCCTCACCCCCGGTCAGGGTGGCGGCCATGACCTGAGGCGGGGCATGGCCGATCACGTCGTCCCAGTGTGCCGTCGCACCCGCCGGAATCCGGTCCGGGCCGAGCTCGCGCTCGTAGACCGTCCGCAGGTCGTGCACCACACGGACCCGGCGATCGGTCAGTGCGGCCAGATCGTCCGGGGTGGCGTCCTTCAGCTGCCCACCGCGGTACACCGAGCCGGTGCGCACGGTCCGGCCGTCGGAGGTGTGGTACCCGCCGATGTCGCGTACGTTCTGCACGCCCTGCAGGTGCAGCGACCGATCGAACGCGACGGCCGAGGCCGTGGGTGGATCGGCGAGCGCCGCACCGGCCATCGGTCCGAGGACGACGACCAACCCTGTGGCCAGGGCAACCGGGGCACGTAGCGAACGATGGGCCATGCGACTGCTCCAATCATCTGGTCGACCCCACTCCCCGCGGTTCGGTCCCGACGTCCCTACGCCGGGACCTCGAACCGCGACAGCGCGAGCAGCCGCGAGATGGCGCGAAGGTACTTCTTGCGGTAACCGCCTTCGAGCATCTCGGCCGAGAATATCTCGTCGAGCTTCGCACCGGACACAGTGACCGGGACGCTCGCATCGTAGAGCCGGTCGGCCAGCACCACGATGCGCAGCGCCACAGCCTGATCGGTGACCGGGTGCACGTTCGAGATGAACACCGACGACACCCCGGAGATCAGCGCGCCGTACTTGGACGGGTGCAACGTGCTCAGGTGCTTCAGCAGTGCGTCGAACTCGTCCAACGTGGAACCCGTTGTGCCGGTGGCCCGTTCGCTGAGGTCCTCGGGCGAGGTCGGTTCGGGCGCCGGCGGTAGGTCGCGGTGGCGGTAGTCCGGTCCGTCCACGCGCACAGCTTCGAAGATCGCACCGAGTTTCTTGATCTCGCGCAGGAAATCCTGTGCGGCGAAACGTCCTTCGCCGAGCTGACCCGGCAGTGTGTTCGACGTGGCCGCGATCGAGACCCCAGCCGCGGACAGTTCGGTCAGCAGCCGCGAAACCAGCATGGTGTCGCCCGGATCGTCGAGCTCGAACTCGTCGATGCACAGCACACTGTTGGCCGAGAGCCGTTCGACCGCGTTGGCGAAGCCCAGCGCACCGACCACGTTGGTCAGCTCACCGAAGGTGCCGAACGACTTGGGCGCGGGCGAACTGTGGTAGATCGAGGCCAGCAGGTGGGTCTTCCCGACGCCGAAACCGCCGTCGAGGTACAGACCCGCGCCGGTCACTTGCTTCCGCTTGCCGAACAGGCTCTTCTTGCTCGCGGCCTTGTGGATCTTGGCGACCTGCCCGGCGAACTCCTCGGCTTTGCGGACCGCGGCAGCCTGGCTCGGTTCTTTCGGGTCGGGAATGTAGGAGGCGAAACTCACCTCGTCGAACATGGGCGGAGGCACCATTTGGGCGACGAGCTGGTCGGCCGGAACCTCCGGGTGGCGATCGACGAGGCGTTCTTGCATGGACGAAGCCTAAAGACGTGGTGTGATCTAGTTTCATGCAGCGTATCCACAATGCGATCCAGCTCACAGGGCTGAGCCCGGACGACCTCGCGCAGTTGTACGCGTTCCCGGCCCAGCTCGATGCCCCTTGGGTGCGAGCCAATTTCGTCTCCAGCATCGACGGCGCCGCCACCAGCGGAAACCTGAGTGAGGGGCTGGGCAGCCCTGCCGACCGGACGGTGTTCATGATGCTGCGCGATCTGTCGGACGTGATTCTGGTGGGCGCGGGCACGGTGCGCTCGGAGAACTACGGCGGAGCCCGCACCGACCCGCGGCGCCGCCGCGCACTCCACGACCGTGGGATCGGCGGCCATCCCGACGGCGCACCGCCCCCGATCGCGGTGGTCACCGCCAGTGCCGCGCTCGAGCCCGGTGCACGACTGTTCACCGACACCCGGGTGCCGCCGCTGATCATCACCACCGCTATCGCCCCCGCCGACCGCAAGCAGCAACTCGTGGACGCGGGCGCCGACGTGATCGAAGCGGGGGACGTCGCGGTGACGCCCAAGGGCCTGCTGCGCGCGCTCGGCGAGCGCGGCCTGCTGCGCGTGCTCACCGAGGGCGGGCCTCATCTGTTCGGCGAACTGCTGGAAGCCGACGCGGTCGACGAGCTCTGCCTGACCACCGCGCCGCTGCTGGTCGGCGGTACGGCGCGGCGAATCTCGCTGTCCGCGCACGAGTTCCGCACCCATATGACTCGCGTGCACGTCCTGCTGGACGATGATGGCACCATGCTCACCCGGTGGGCCCGTCGATGAAACAACCGCACGAACCTGGCAGGCTGTAGCAATGCGCTGGACTCGGGCCGCCGTGCTTGCCTCGACACTCTCGATCGTGATCGCCGGTTGCGGGGCGGGACCGTCGGACCGCCCCGGAGTCGCGGTCCAGCGTCCGCCCGTTGCGGGCGGCGCCACGACCTCGGCCGCTCCGCCCCCGACGCCGAACGCCGAGCTGCCGAAGACCGATCTGAGCTGGCGCGAGTGCACCCAACCGACCCTGGACCTGCTCGGGCTCGGCCCCGCACCCACGGGACTGGTGCTCGACTGCGCCGAGTACTCGACCCCGATCGATGCGGCGGGGGCCGTGCTCGGCAGTTTCCGGACCGGCGCGATGCGGGCCCGCCTGGCGCAGACCCCGGCCGATGCGCCACCGCTGGTGCTCACCTCCGGCTCGGACCGCTCTTCGACCGCCACCCTCGCGGGACTCGCCATGGGCCCGGCCGGAGCGCTGCTGGCCAGTCGCCCGATTGTCGCGGTGGACCGGCGCGGTCTCGGAACCTCCCAGCCGATCGACTGCCTGGATCCCCAGGTCCGCCGCAGCCTGGCCGACAACGCCCAATTCGGACCGGGGGCCGACGATCCGGTAGCGGCGATGACCACCTCGAGCCAGGACGGCACCATCTCCTGCCGTGACTTCCTGCAGCCCTACGAGGGCACCTTCGACGTGCAGCATGCCGCCGACGACATCGAGCAGCTGCGCAGGCAGTGGCAGGTCGAGCACATCGCGTTGCTCGGCACCGGCAACGGAGCGAAGGTCGCGCTCAGCTACGCCCGCAAATACGGCGACCATCTCGCGCGCCTGATGCTCGACTCCCCCGAGCCGGTCGGCGCGGACGCCACGACCCGTGCCGAACAGACCGTCCAGGGAGCCGAAGCCGCGCTGACCGCGTTCGCCCAGCGATGCGTCGGCATGGGCTGTTCACTCGGTGCGGATCCGCGCGCGGCGATCACCGATCTGATGAACAAGGCCGGATCGGGCGGGCTCGGCGACATCTCGGCGAACGCGTTGCGCACCGCGCTGTCGGGCTTTCTCGGCAGCCCGCGCGCCGACCAGGCCAACCGGGTTGGTGAACTGTCCGACGCGCTCGCCGCGGCGGGACGCGGCGATCGTGGTCCGCTGAGTAACCTGATCCTGCGCGAGGCGGCCGCCACGGCGGGCGACGGCCAGTTCGTCAGCCGCTGCACCGACACGCAGCTGCCGCCGAGCCCGGCCAGGGCCACGGAACTCGCGGGCACCTGGGGCGGCAAGTTCCCGGTGTTCGGCAAGGCGGCGGCGATCGCACTGCTGGCGTGCGTGGCCTGGCCGGTATCGACCGCGCCGCCACTGCCGGAGAAGCTGAGCATCCCGGTCCTGGTACTCGGCGGCGTCGCCGACCCCGTAGTCGGCAACGGCGGCCAGTCGTCGGTGACCGGCGCGTTGGGCGCCGCGGGGGCGCGGCACGCGACACTCACCTGGCAGGGCTGGGGCCATCCGGTCGCGGCCCACTCCGGCTGCGCGCAGCGGGCACTGCTTGACTATCTGAAGGACGGCAAACTCCCCGCCGACGGGACCGCTTGCCCCGCCTGACCCCGGGGCGCGCGGCCTGCTCGGGCGGCGCGTCGGACAGGTCCCGGCAACCACCGGAATCGGATCCGGTGTACCGTGCCCCAGTGTTCCTTCGACAGCTCGAGCCCCGGACGGCTCGCACCACCGCCGAGGTGATCAAGTTCGCACTCTGGCCCCTGGCGGTCATGACCGTGCTGAACCGGGTCTTCATCAAGGCTGTCAATGGTTTCATCACCGACGACTACCGGCCGGTCTACCAGGCATCCCTGGACTTCCTCAACAGACGACCGGTCTACACCGCGAATTTCGACTCGGTCGACCCGCACTACCTGTACCCGCCGAGCGGCACTTTGCTGATCGCGCCGATCGCGGCCATCGACTACGAGAAGTCGCGCTGGCTGTTCATCGCACTGAACGCGATCGCGATCCTCATCGCGTGGTATTTGCTGCTGCGGCTGTTCCGGTACACGCTGAACTCGGTCGCCGCGCCCGCGCTGCTGCTGGCGATGTTCCTGTCCGAGACCGTGATCAACACACTGGTCTTCACCAACGTCAACGGCTGCGTGCTGCTTGCGGAGCTGGTCTTCATCTTCCTGCTGTTGAAACGGCGGGATCTCTGGGCAGGCGTGGTGCTCGGATTGAGTATCGCGGTGAAACCGACCTTGGCTCCACTGCTGCTGATCGCGCTGGTCCGCGGGCAGTGGAAGGTGTTCGTCACCGCGCTGGGCGTGCCGGTCGCGCTGACCGCGATCGCCTGGCCACTGTCCAAGGACGCGGACAAGTTCTTCACCCGCACCTTCCCCTACCTCTTCGAATCCCGCGACTACTTCAACAGCGCGATCGTCGGCAACGGTGAGTATTACGGTCTGCCACCCTGGTTGACCTGGGGCATGCGCCTGGTGATGGGCGTGATCGTCCTGCTGACGTTGTGGCTGCTGTACCGCTACTACCGGGACGACGAGCTGTTCTTCGTCTGCACCTCCTCCGGCGTGCTGCTCACCGCGTCGTTCCTGCTCAGCTCGCTCGGGCAGATGTACTACTCGATGATGCTGTTCCCGCTCCTGATGACGGTGGTGCTGCGCAATTCGGTGCTGCGCAACTGGCCCGCGTGGCTGGCGGTCTTCGGGTTCATGAGCTACGACAAGTGGCTCTCGGACCGCTGGCAGAACGTCGGCCGCAACCTGGAGTACCTGCGCATCACCTTCGGCTGGGGTCTGCTGCTGATCGTGGTGTTCTGCGTGCTGGGTGACCGCTACCTGGCCGCGCGGCGGGAAGGCCGGCTGCCGTTCGGGATCGATCCCGCCTGGATGAGCTCTGCCCCGGATTCGCGTGACGAGGCGCCGGAGTCGCCGCCCGTGTCCTCCTCCGTACGCTCCGAGGCCGCGGCCGTCGATCCCCCCAGGTCACGCAATGGATCGGCACCGGTGGAGCAGAACCGTATTAGCGTGGAGCAATGAGTTCCGAAACCGGCACGCCCCTGCCCGCGCCGCGGATCCAGCTCACGCCACAGGAGTGGCGGTCGCAGCTGAGCCCCGAGGAATACGCGGTGCTGCGGGAGGCTGCCACCGAGCGTCCCTTCACCGGCGAGTACACCGACACCAAGACCGAAGGTGTCTACATGTGCCGGGCCTGTGGCGCCGAGCTGTTCCGCAGCACCGAGAAGTTCGATTCGCACTGCGGATGGCCGTCCTTCTTCGATCCGGCGGCGTCCGCTGCGGTGATTCTCCGGTCGGACGACTCGCTCGGCATGCATCGGGTCGAAGTGCTGTGCGCGAACTGCCACAGCCACCTCGGCCACGTGTTCGAGGGCGAGGGGTACAACACGCCCACCGACAAGCGCTACTGCATCAACTCCGTCGCCCTGCGGCTGCACCCCTCGGACAGCGCAGCGGAGTAACAGCCTGGCGCTGTGGGGAAGAATACGGATTCGCCGCATCACGCGCATGCCCCGAAAACCCGGGGCATGGGCTGGTGCGGCGCGTTCGTGCCGGTCGGTAGCCACGGGCCACATGCCCAGGCCACGATTGCCGCGACCCCCGTCCAGAGGCCCGACCTGCTCAGGGCAGGGCGGCGATCAGCTTCTCGATCTGCACCCACGGGCCGGTGAAGAACGGCACCTCCTCGCGCACGTGCCGCCGGGCCTCGGTCGCCCGCAGATCACGCATCAGATCGACGATCCGGTGCAGTTCCGGCGCCTCGAAGGCGAGGATCCACTCGTAGTCTCCCAGCGCGAACGAACTTACCGTGTTGGCCCGCACGTCCGGGTAGCCGCGCGCGGCCTTGCCGTGGTCGGCGAGCATCGTGCGGCGCTCTTCCTCGGGCAGCAGGTACCACTCGTAGGAGCGGACGAACGGATAGACGCAGATGTAGTTGCCCGGCTCCTCACCGGCGAGGAACGCCGGGATGTGGCTCTTGTTGAATTCGGCGGGCCGGTGCAGCGCCACGTTGCTCCACACGGGCACGCTGGCGCGGCCTAATTCGGTGGTGCGGCGGAAATCCGAGTAGGCGGACTGCAGGTCCTCGACGCGTTCGGCGTGCGACCAGATCATGAAGTCGGCGTCGGCGCGCACGCCCGCCACGTCGTAGATGCCGCGCACCACGACGCCGCGGTCGGCGAGGCCGTCGAAGAACGCGCGGGCCTCCTTGGTCGCAGCGTCCCGCTCCTCGCCCAGCACTCCGGGCTGTACCTGGAATACCGAGAACATCAGGTAACGGATGGTGGAGTTCAGAGCTTTATAGTCGAGGCGCGCCATGGGGGGTATCTTTCCACCCGCCCAGAAGAGCCCAGCTTCCCGGGCATGAACTGCTCGATGTACCGCCCCGGTCACCGAACGTTCCGCTATGCCCGGCTCGTCCAAGAACCCGGTCGACTCGCAGACGTACATGTCGGCGTCCTCGAGGAGGGTGCGCACCGCGAGGTCGACGCGCGCATGCCGCACCGCGGGAGTCTTTGGCCGATAACAGATTTCGGTGGCGGCGAATACGCTCCGGGCAGAGCGGCTCGGTCGCGCGGGGGCGGAACGAGTTGGACGCGGTTCAGCGCGCGGTGGACGCTTCCACTCCCGCCGCGATCCGATGCGCGGCGGCAGTGCCGGAAGCGACGCACGCGGGCACGCCGACGCCGTGCAGATACGCACCGGCGACGGCGAGACCGTCCAGTGCACCGATCTCGGCTTCGACGGCCGCGATGCGGGCGGTGTGGCCGGGTGCGTACTGGGCCAGGCCACCGGGCCAACGCTGGACGACGGCCGAGCAGGGCTCGATGGCAACCCCTGTGACAGTGGCCAGGTCTTCGGCCGCGGCGGTGACCAGCTCGACGTCGGACCACGACAGCGTCGAATCGTCTCCGAACTTGCCGAAAGAGACTCGAACGAGCGCGGTTTCGCGCTGACCGAGATGGGTCCATTTGCGGCTGGAGAGAGTGAAGGCCTTGGCACGCAACGGTTCTCCGGTAGCCACCAGGATGCCGGAGTTCCGCGGCAACGCGGTGTCGCGTGGCAGCGCGAGAGCGACCACTACCGATGAGGATAGTTCGATGCCCGCCAGTTCCGTCGCAGCGGCAGGGGCGACGGCGCCCAGCAGCCGACCGGTCACGGGGGCGGGGGTGGCGAGCACCACCGCGTCGACGGCCCCGATCGGGTCGACCACCCAGCCGCGCAGCCCCCTCGCCAGGCGGGTACCCGGTGTCGCGGTGACGAATTTCGCACCCGACTGCGCGGTGAGCGCGTCCAGGAGTACTCGGTAGCCGTCGCGGATTCCGCCGAAGACCGGCGCAGTCGAAGGCGGCGGCAGCGCGGCGCCGACGGCGGCGGCGAGACTGGGCACGCCGTTGTCCAGGGCCGCTGCCAGCGTGGGCAGCGCGGCGCGGACGCCGATAGTGCGCGAGCTGCCCGCATACACACCGCCCAGCAGCGGATCTACGCTGCGCTCGGCGACCTGCGCGCCGAATCGGTCGGCAACCAGGCCGTATACGTCGGTGTCGGAGCCGGGTTCCCAGGTCAGCGGCCTGCTGGGCTCGGAGGCGATCCGGTCCAGCGTCGCGGTGTCGACCAGCCCGCGCATCGACTCGGCGGTCGCCGGCACACCCATCAGCGTGCCCACCGGCAGCGGATGCGCGGCATCGGCCGACCACACCAGCGGCCGCAGGCCCGCGGGCGTCACCAACTGCGACTCGAGCTCGAGCTCACGCAGCAGTGCGGGCACCTCCGGCCGGCGCCCGACGAACGCCTCGGCTCCGAGATCCAGTGGCTCGCCGGCCAATTCACCGGTATAGAGGATTCCGCCGACCCGGTCGGCACGGTCGAGGACGAGCACGTCGGCTTCCGGCCCGAGGAGCGTCCGGAGCCGATACGCGGCCACCAGCCCACTGATCCCACCGCCGACCACCGCTACACGCATACTGCGACCGTATCGTGCGCGGCACCCGCCGATCATCGCGCCTATGTCGCTTTCCTCACCCGCCGGCACGGCGCTGCCCCGGGACTCACAGTTCGTGGACGAGCTCCACCAGCGCGGTCAGCACTCCGGGGTCGGTGTCCGGAAGTACGCCGTGCCCCAGGTTGAAGATGTGTCCGGCGGCACCGAGCGTGATTGCCTCGTCCGCCTCGCGGGCGATGCGGCGCGCCTCCGCCTCGATCACCGCCGAGCCGGCGAACAGCACGGCCGGATCGAGGTTGCCCTGCAACGCTTTTCCTGCTCCGACGCGGCGGACGGCAGCGGTCAGTGGCACCCGCCAGTCGACACCGACCACGTCTGCCCCCACTTCTCCCATAGCGCCCAGCAGCTCCCCGGTGCCCACGCCGAAGTGGATGCGCGGCACGCCCGCGTCAGCGATCTCGGCGAACACCCGCTCGGAGTGCGGAAGAACGAAGTTGCGGTAGTCGGCGGGCGAGAGCGCGCCCGCCCAGGAGTCGAACAGCTGCACCGCGTCGACACCCGCGGACAGCTGGGCCTGGAGAAACGCGACGGTGATGTCGGTGAGCACCCCGAGCAGCGCATGCCAGGTCTGCGGGTCGGCGTACATCAGTGCCTTGGTGCGCTCATGGTTCTTGCTCGGCCCCCCCTCGACCAGGTAGGAGGCCAGCGTGAACGGTGCGCCGGCGAACCCGATCAGCGGCGTCTCGTCCAGCGCGTCGACCAGCAGTCGCACGCCGTCGGTCACCGCGCCGACCTCCTCGGGCCGCAGCCGCGGCAGCGCGTGCACGTCACCGACGGTCCGCACCGGCGACGCGATCACCGGCCCGACGCCGGGCACGATGTCCAGGTCGATGCCGGCCGCCTTGAGCGGAACGACGATGTCGGAGAACAGGATCGCCGCGTCGACGTTGTGCCTGCGGATCGGTTGCAAGGTGATCTCGCACACCAGCTCCGGATCGAAGCACGATTCGAGCATCCCGATGCCTGCGCGCAGTTCGCGGTACTCGGGGAGGGAGCGGCCGGCCTGGCGCATGAACCACACCGGACGCCTGCTCGGCGGCGCGCCGGTGGCGGCGGCCAGGAACGGGGCATCGGTCAACCGGCGGCGGGTATGAGTGCTCATCACGGCTATCGTAAGCAGGTCCGGCGGGAGCGACCGACCCGGAGGCAGCAGTGTGCATAACTACGATGGGCCCCGCATACGCCGCAACGAGTACAGCGGCGCGCCTCCGACTGCGCCGGGTGCACAAGGTCTACCGTCACTTTTCGTGACACCGCTCGACTTCCGCGACGGCGCCGCACCGACCGAGGGACCCCATGGCGAGCCAGCTCAGTTTCGCGCCGCGGTCGATGCGATGGGCACCGCTACCGTGCACCCCCGGATCGAGCTCGCGCCCATCCGGCCTCCGCAACGACTCGCACCGTATTCCTACGCCGTCGGCGCCGAGGTCAAACACTCGGAAATTGGTGTGGTACCGATTGACTCCGAGGGCGACGCGTTCGGCAGGTTGATCCTGCTGCACGACCCGGACGGCGACGACACGTGGCACGGCACCTTACGGCTGGTCGCTTACATCCAGGCCGACATCGATGCCGCGCTGGCCACCGACCCGCTGTTGCCCGAGGTCGCGTGGAGCTGGCTGGTGGACGCGCTGGAGTCACGCACCGAGCCGTTCACCGCGCTGGGCGGCACCGTGACCTCGACCAGCTCGGTGCGCTACGGCGATATCGCCGGTCCGCCGCGCGCGCACCAGCTGGAGCTACGCGCTTCCTGGACCGCGGTCACCACCGACATGCGCCCGCATGTGGAAGCCTTCTGCGAGGTGCTGGCCTACGCTGCGGGCCTGCCGCCCGCCGGGATCACCCAGATGCGGCCGGGCATGCCCGGCGACCAGGGGTGAGTGCGCCGGCACCGAGCTATGACCAGCGCCGAGTCGCCGTTCCATGGTGGACCAGGTGCACCGAGGGCGGTCGATCGACACACAGATGCCCGATAGGACGGCGGCGCCCGCGCGACGGCACGTAAAGTGCAACACCATGTCCGTACCAGACGAAACCGAACCCTCGGCCGCGACACCCCTGCTCGCGCCGGCGGAGGGCGTGCCACCGGTACTGGACACCGCAGCCGCCATCGCCGCAGCCGCCGCCCGCCTCGCCGCGGGCACCGGCCCCCTGGCCGTGGACGCCGAGCGCGCCTCCGGTTTCCGCTATTCGGCGCGCGCGTATCTGATCCAATTGCGCCGGGCGGGCGCGGGCACGTTCCTCATAGATCCGATTCCGGTCACCGGCGAGCTGGCTCCGCTGGCCGAGGCGATCAACGAGCTGGAGTGGGTGTTGCATTCGGCGGACCAGGACCTGCCGGGGCTCGCAGAACTCGGCTTACGCCCGGCGCGACTGTTCGACACCGAATTGGGCGGCCGGCTGGCCGGTTTGGAACGCGTGGGGCTCGCCGCGATGGTGGAACGCCTGCTCGGCCGGGCGCTGCGCAAGGGCCACGGTGCGGCCGACTGGTCCACCCGGCCGCTGCCGGACGACTGGCTGAACTACGCCGCCCTCGATGTCGAGTTGCTCCTCGAGCTGCGTGACGTGGTGGCCGCCGACTTGGCGGCACAGGGCAAATCCGATTGGGCGGCACAGGAATTCGAGCACATCCGCACGATGGAGCCGCCTGCGCCGAAAGCCGAGCGCTGGCGGCGTACCTCCGGCATCCATACGCTGCGCCGGACCAGGCAACTCGCGGTGGTGCGCGAGCTGTGGGCCACCCGCGACGCGCTGGCCCGCGCCCGCGACGTGGCACCCGCGCGCATCCTCCCGGATGCCGCGATCATCGCCGCGGCGACCGCGGAGCCGAAGTCGATCGCTCAGCTGCGCGCGCTTCCGGTGTTCGGCGGGCCGCGCCAGCGCCGGTACTCCCGTGAATGGCTCGCCGCGGTGGAGCGCGGCCGTGCCCTGCCGGACAGTGAGCTGCCGCCGCTGACCCAACCGTTCGACGGTCCGCCGCCGGTGAACCGTTGGGAGCGGCGCGACCCGTCGGCCGCCGCCCGCCTGACCAGGGCGCGGACCGCGATGGGTGAGCTGTCGACCGAGCACGCGATTCCGGTGGAGAACTTGCTCGCACCGGATCTGGTCCGTCGCCTGTGCTGGGACGGGCTACCCGACTACAACCGGCCCGACCTTCCCGCCGAACTCTCCGCGGCCGTCGACGGGTTCCTGAAGGCCGGTGGCGCCCGGCCTTGGCAGCGCGAGCTGGCGGTGCCGGTGCTGACGGTCGCGCTGCTGTCCGTCGACTGACGCAGGACACGGCGACCTCGACCGAGGAGCGCGCGTGGATTCGGTGGCCAGGCGATGTCAGCGGGCGGCCAGCCACCCACCGATCCGGCGGGCGATGTCGGGGGCCGTCAACCCGAGTTCCGCGAGCACTTCGCCGCGCGACGCGTGGTCCAGGAACTGTTGCGGCACACCGAGATCGCGGGTCGGGATGTCCAGCCCGGAGTTACGCAGGCGGGCCGACACCGTTGAGCCGATGCCACCGTGCAGGCCACCCTCCTCCAGCGTCACCACAAGCCGGTAGTTCTCGGCGAGCTTCACCAGGGTGTCGGATACCGGTAGCACCCAGCGCGGGTCGATGACGGTGACCGAAACCCCTTCGGCCTCCAGCAGATTCGCCGCCTCCAGCGCCATCGACGCGAACGAGCCCACCGCGACGAGCAATACATCGCCGTGCACCGCTTGGACGGAGCCGCCCTCCGGCTCGGCCATCCGGAGCACATCCACCCCGTCCAGCCGTTCGACGGCCGAGATGTCCTCGATGACACTGCCCTTCGGGAACCGCAGCGCGGTCGGCCCGTCGTGCACGGCCAACGCCTCTGCCAGCTCCTCGCGCAGCGTCGCGGCGTCCCGCGGCGCGGCCACCCGGATCCCGGGGATGATGCCGAGCACCGACAGATCCCACATGCCGTTGTGGCTTGCTCCGTCGGAGCCTGTGATGCCCGCACGGTCCAGCACCATGGTCACGGGCTGCTTCAGCAGCGCCACGTCCATCAGCAGCTGGTCGAAGGCGCGGTTGAGGAACGTCGAGTAGATCGCGACCACCGGATGCATTCCGCCGAGTGCGAGACCTGCCGCCGAGGCCATGGCGTGCTGTTCGGCGATGCCGACGTCGAACATCCGCTCCGGGAACCGCTCACCGAACGCCGCGAGCCCGGTCGGCCCCGGCATCGCGGCGGTGATGGCGACGATGTCGTCGCGACGCTCGGCGTGCGCGATCAGCTCCTCGGAGAAGACCGAGGTCCAGCCGAGCGCCTTCACCCCACCGACCGGAACGCCGGTCAGCGGATCGATCGGGTCGCACGAATGCATCTGGTCGGCCACGTGGTTCTCCGCGGGGGCATAGCCGCGGCCCTTCTGTGTCACCGCGTGCACCACGACCGGTCCGCCGAAGTCCTTGGCCCGGCGCAGCGCCGCCTCCATGGCGGTGATGTCGTGGCCGTCCACCGGGCCGACGTATTTGAGACCCAGGTCACTGAACAGCTCCTGCGGGCTGACCGCGTCCTTGATCCCGGCTTTCACCGCATGCACCATCGAGTACGCGGACTCGCCGACACGGGGGATGCTTTTCAGGATGCGCTTGCCCGCGTCCAGCGCGTGCTCGTAGACGGGCTGTGTGCGCAATGCGGTCAGCCGGTCGGCCAAACCGCCGATGGTGGGCGCGTAGGAGCGGCCATTGTCGTTGACCACGATGACTACCGGCCGGTCCGGGGCGGCAGCGATATTGTTCAGCGCCTCCCAGCACATGCCGCCGGTGAGCGCACCGTCGCCGACGACCGCGACCACATGCCGGTCCTGCCCGTTCAGCGCGAACGCCTTCGCCAGGCCGTCCGCGTAGGACAGCGCCGCCGACGCGTGCGAGGACTCGACCCAGTCGTGGGCGCTCTCCGCCCGGCTCGGGTAGCCAGACAGACCGCCATGCTTGCGCAGCGAGTCGAATTGGGCCTTGCGACCGGTCAGGATCTTGTGCACGTAGGCCTGATGCCCGGTGTCGAAGATCACCGGGTCGGCCGGCGAGTCGAAGATCCTGTGCAGGGCGATAGTGAGTTCGATCACACCGAGATTGGGCCCGAGGTGGCCCCCGGTCGCGGCGACCTTGCGCACCAGGAACTCACGGATCTCCTCCGCCAGTTCGCGTAACTGCGGCACGGTCAGCCGACGCAGATCTTCGGGCGTGTCGACCCGGGAAAGCACTCCCACCTGAACTCGCTCCCTCCGGATAGCGCATCTGATCCGATCAGTCTACGGAGCGGCGCCCGATTCCCCCGCACGAGAACGGTCACCACCAGCCGACATCGCGCCGAAATGTGAGCCTCGACATACGGTACCCGGCCTACAGTGACAGGGTGGCCCAGCCCGAGCAAGTGGTCTCGCGGACAATCGAACCCGGCGTCGTGGCGCGGGTCGTCGAGGACGTACACCGGCTGTGCAGCGGCGACGACTCCGGTGCGCTGGCCGACTACATCCCCGAACTGGCTGCGGTGCAACCCGATTCATTCGGCCTGTGTCTGGCCACCGCCGACGGCCCGGGTCTACGGCCTCGGCGACGTCGCGACCGAGTTCACCATCCAGTCGAAGCCGTTCACCTACGCGCTCGCGCCGGCCGACCAGGGCCCCGGCGCGGTCGCGGAGCATATCCATGTCGAGCCGTCCGGCGAGCCGTTCAACGACATCAGCCTGGCTCCGATGACCGAACGACCGCGCAATCCCATGATCAACGCGGGCACGATCACCGCGGCGTCGCTGATCAACGGCCGCGACCCCGCCGAGCGCTTCGAGCGCTTCCGGTGGTGCTACACCCGCTTCGCCGACCGCGAGCCGACGATGAACAACGCGGTCTACGCCTCCGAAGCCCGCACCGGGTTCCGCAACCGCACCATCGGCTGCCTGCTGTGCGCGTTCGGCATCATCGAGCCGAACGAGGCGGTCGACCGCTATTTCCGCCAGTGCTCGATCACAATGACCTGCCACGACCTAGCGTTGATGGCCGCGACGCTGGCCGACAACGGGCGCAATCCCACGACCTCGGACGCGCGCTCTCGGCGACGCCGACCGAGCGGGTGCTCAGCGTGATGACCACCTGCGGCAGGTACAACGCGGTGGGCGATTGGGTGACCACCTGGGTGACCACCTTTGGCCTACCCGCAAAGAGCGGTGTCGGCGGCGGGCTCGCGGCGGAGGCCTATGCGCAGATAGACGCGGCAGTCCAGGCAATCGCGGTGCGCGGAGGTGATCATCGACACGCGCGGCAGGGACGATTGTGCGGCACGGTCCGTTGAGCAGTTCGGAGCGACCATCGAGGAGAATTCGTGAGCGAGAAGTCCGATTCGCGCGCAGGTACCGTCACGATCTTCGGGTACGGCACCGCCCGCGCCACCCCGGACCTGATGCGGGTGACGATCTCCATCGAATCGCGGGCGAGCAAAGTCGCGCTCGCCTACAACCAGGCCGGTGAGCGTGTGGCCGCGGTCGCGCAGTCGCTGCGGTCCGATGGCGTTGCGGGCACCGACATCGCCACCAGCGGACTGTCGGTGCACACCGAAACGGTGTGGACCGAAGGCCAGGGCAGTCGCATCACCGGCTATCTCGCCAGCACATCGCTGACCATCGCCCTGCGCGACATCGGGGAGAATGCCGATCCCGGCCCCGCCGCGATCATCGCCGACTGCGTCGACGCGGGCGGTGACGACGTCCGCCTCGGCGGCCTCAGTCTCACCTTCGCCGACCAGGAGTCCCTGCTCGCCCAGGCGCGCGACGCCGCATGGGAGAACGCCGTCGCCAAGGCCGAGCAATACGCGAGCCGCGCGCAATGCTCTGTCGGCAGGGTCCTCGAAATCACCGAGAACGCCTCCTCCGCTCCCCCCGCCATCCCCCGCGTGGCGGCCTTGTCCGCCCCGATGAACGCCTACGGCGCCGCCCCCGTCCCGGTCGAACTGGGCGAAAGCGAGATCTCCGCGGGAATCCGCGTCACCTGGCAGCTGGATTGACACAGCACGGCGGATCGCCGCAGCACGCCTCTGCCGGCTGGGAGCCCGTGCACGGCGGCCATCCGGGCACACCGGTGTAGAAGCCACGCTGCTGGTCCTCCGCGCCTGCGGGACAACCCAATGGCACGTGGTGTATCGCCAGATCATCGTTCCGGCCGTGCGGAGCGTGGGTCATGGGCCGATCGTGCGTCGACACACCGCCTCACCACCGGTAATTTCGACGAGGCTATCCGCGCCCGCCGCGATCGCCGTCCGCCCGTTTACGAGGACTGAATCCTCAACGCTCCAGCAGCGCAAGGCATTCGACGTGGTGCGTCGCCGGAAACGCGTCGAATGCACGCAGGTCCGCTAGCCGGTAGCCCGCTGCTCGATACAGGCCGACATCACGTGCGAACGCCGCGGGGTCGCACCCGACATGGATGATTCGAATCGGCCCGCTCGCGGTGACCGCGCCCACCACTTCCTTGCCCGCACCGGCGCGCGGCGGGTCGAGCACCACGACATCCGGCGCCGCCGTATCCACGTGCTCGACCACCCAGCGCTCCACGCGCTGCGCACGCAGTTCCAGCCACGGAAGATCACGCAGCGCGGCGGCCCCGTCCGCGACGGCGGGGCGGGCGGATTCCACCGCGAGCACCGCGCCGGTCCGGCCGACCTGCTCGGCCAGCCGCGCGGCGAATACGCCTGCGCCACTGTAGAGATCCCAGGCACGCCCACCGGGAGCCAGGCTCGACCACTCGGCCACCAGGTCCGAATAGCATTGCGCCGCATTCCGGTGCGCCTGCCAGAAGCCCGTCGCACTGATCTCCCACCGACGGCCCGCCACATATTCCACCGCACGTCCGCTTCCCGCGAACACCCACTCGTCGCGGGCCGCGTGGCTGGCGGCCCGCCGCGCAGCCGCGTTTCGCCGCTCGTCGCGCCGCGTGGAATCCGCTGCGGCCCAGTCGCTTCCCCGCCGATCGCCGCCGCGGCCACCGGAGCCGCGTCGTCCGCCAGTTCGCTGATCGCGGCTGTCTCGTTCGTCACCGCGCCGACCGCGGCCGTGCCTATCTCTGTAACGGTTGCGCTCCCCGAGCGGGTAGCGAGCTTCCGCACTGCCGGAATCCGCCCGAGGCCCACTCCCGCCTGGGCCGCGCCGATCGCCGCCGCGGCCGCCGCGCTCGGCATCCGGAGCGGGCGCCAGCTCGACGACGTGTCGAATCCCGTCGCCGTCCACCGCGATCACCAGATCCCCGCCGGGCGTCCACAGCCGATCCGCGACGCCATCCAGCGCCCCCGAAATCGGTTGCGGGCAGCGCAGATCCGCGATCACCTCAGTGCTGCGGTACCGGTGCACACCGGCACGCCCCTGCGCGTCGACCGCCAGCCGCACGCGCGTGCGCCACCCCCCGGTCACGTCGCCGGAACCGGTGATCGGCTCCACCAGCACCGCGCGGTCGATCCCGGCCAACCGCCGCAGCTGCTCAGCGACCACGGCGGCCTTCAGCGCCCGCTGCGCTGTCGGCCTGGCGAAGGAGAAATCACAGCACCCCGCGCCGCCAGGCCCGGACACCGGGCAGGTGGCCGGAACCCGATCAGGTGACGCCTCCAGCACCTCGACGGCGTCGGCCCGGCAGAATGAGCCGCCCCGGTCTTCGGTGACCCGCGCGCGCACCAGCTCACCGGGCAGGCCGTGCCGGACGAACACCACACGTCCCTCGTGCCGAGCTACGCAGAAACCGCCGTGCCCAGGCGGCCCGAGCCGCACCTCGAAGGTGTTTCCCAGCCAGCCGCTCATCCCGGACGACCCGCGTATGTCATGTCCGATCCTCGTACCCGCGCCGCACCGCACCGGCTGCATTGACCACCCCCGGAGTCTTCGCCCGGGTAGACGAACTCAGCTGCCAAGGGACGCTGGTCACCATCACGCCAGGCTCGAACAGCAGCCTGCCCTTCAACCGCAGTGCGCTCTGATTGTGCAGAACCTGCTCCCACCAGTGGCCGACCACGTACTCGGGGATGAACACGGTCACGACGTCCCGCGGGGAGTCCTTGCGCACACGCTTGACGTAATCGAGGACTGGTTTGGTGATCTCGCGGTACGGCGACTCGATGACCTTGAGCGGCACGGTGATGTCGCTCTGCTCCCACTCACGCACCAGTGCCCTGGTGTCGGCCTCGTCGACGTTCACCGTCACCGCCTCGAGCGTGTCGGGGCGGGTTGCGCGAGCGTAGGCCAGCGCGCGGCGGGTGGGCAGGTGCAGCCGTGACACCAGCACGATGGAGTGGGAGCGGCTGGGTAGCACGCCGTCCCAGTCGTGCTCATCCAGCTCGCGCGCGACCGAATCATAGTGCCTGCGAATCAATTTCATCACGATGAAGATCGCGACCATGGTGCAGATGGCGATGTAGGCGCCCGCGAAGAATTTGGTGATCAGCACGATGACCAGCACCGCGCCGGTCGCGCTGAGACCCACCGCGTTGATCACCCTCGACCGCAGCATCCGCGACCGCTGTCCCGGATCGGTCTCGGTGCGCAGCAGCCGCGTCCAGTGCCGCAGCATGCCGGTCTGGCTCAGCACGAAGGAGACGAACACGCCGACGATGTACAGCTGGATCAGCTTGGAAACCTCGGCGCCGAAGAGCACCACGAACGCGATGGCCGCACCGGCGAGGAAGAGAATGCCGTTGCTGAACGCCAGTCGGTCACCCCTGGTGTGTAGCTGTCGGGGCAGGTAACGGTCCTGTGCCAGGATCGAGCCGAGCACAGGGAAGCCGTTGAACGCGGTGTTGGCGGCGAGCACGAGGATCAGCGCGGTCACGGTCGTGATGAAGAAGAACCCGATCGGGAAGCCGTCGAACACGGTCTCGGCAAGCTGGGCGATCAGCGTCTTCTGATGATAGTCCGCGGGCGCGCCGATCAAATCGGAAGTGTTGTGCGCGTACACGATTCCAATCTTCTGAGCCACGATGATGATGCCCATCAGCAGGACGATCGCGATGGTCCCGAGCATCAGCAGCGTGGTCGCGGCGTTGCGCGACTTGGGCTTGCGGAACGCGGGCACGCCGTTGCTGATTGCCTCCACACCGGTCAGCGCGGCACAGCCGGAAGAGAACGACCGCGCGATGAGGAAGGCGAACGCGAGTCCGTACAGGTGCTCGCCCTCGGCATGCAACCCGAAACCGGCAGATTCGGCCCGCAACTCCTCGCCGAGCACGAAGATCCGGAACAGCCCCCAGCCGAGCATGACGAACATACCGATGATGAAGGCGTAGGTGGGGACGGCGAAGGCGGAGCCCGATTCGCGCACGCCGCGCAGGTTGATCGCGGTGAGCGTCGCGATCGCCACGACCGCGAACAACACCTTGTGTGTGGCGACGAACGGAATGGCCGAGCCGATGTTGGACGCCGCCGAGGAGATCGACACCGCGACGGTGAGCACGTAGTCCACGAGCAGCGCGCTGCCTACGGTCAAGCCCGCGTTGGGACCGAGGTTCGTCGTTGCGACCTCGTAATCACCGCCGCCGGACGGATAGGCATGCACATTCTGCCGGTAGCTGGCCACCACCACGGCCATGACGAAGGCGACCGCGAGGCCGACCCAGGGTGCATACAGGTAGGCCGAGATGCCCGCGGCCGACAGCACGAGGAAGATCTCTTCGGGTGCGTACGCGACCGAGGACATGGCATCGGAGGCGAACACCGGGAGCGCGATTCGCTTCGGCAGCAGGGTGTGGCCCAGCGAGTCGCTGCGGAAAGGCCTACCCAGCAGCACTCGTTTCGCTGCCGTCGTCAATTTGGACACTGGAGCGAGCATAGGCCCCCGGACGGTGGATCGCGCGGGTGGCTTGCAGGTTTGCCCGTCTGCTGGAAGGGGAACGTGGCCGGTGGAATCATTCGACGGGTACCGTTCGACCGAACAAGCAAGAGCAGACCGAACACCATGGTTCCAGGAACGAGGTTGCACGGTGTACGTAGTGATCATGGGTTGCGGACGCGTCGGTTCGTCGCTGGCCCACGCCCTGGTCCGTGTGGGGCATGACGTCACCGTGATCGACCGGGACCCCAGCTCCTTCCTGCGCCTGGGCCCGGACTTCCCCGGCGAACAGGTGACCGGTGTCGGTTTCGATCGAGATGTGCTGATCACCGCGGGAATCGAGCGGGCGGACGCGTTCGCTGCCGTCTCCTCCGGGGACAACTCCAACATCATCGCCGCCCGGGTGGCCAGGGAGATGTTCGGCGTGCAGCGCGTGGTTGCCCGGATCTACGACGCCAAGCGCGCCGCCGTCTACGAGCGCCTCGGTATCCCGACCATCGCGACGGTGCCGTGGACCACCGACCGGTTTCTGCGCGCGCTCATCGGCGACCCCAGCACCACCACATGGCGCGATCCCACCGGAACAGTTGCGGTGACGCAGCTGACGCTGCACGAGGAGTGGTACGGCCGCACCGTCCGCGACTTGGAGCAGACCGTCGCCGCCAGAGTAGCGTTCATCATCCGATTCGGCCGAGGACTGCTGCCCGACAGCAAGACCATCGTCCAGGCCGACGACATCGTCTACGTGGCCGCGGCGTCCGGCTCCGTGGGCGAGGCCGTCGCCCTGGCGGCGAAGCCCCCAGCGAGCGAGGACTGAACATGAAAGTAGCCATCGCCGGAGCAGGTGCCGTCGGCCGATCGATCGCCAGGGAGCTCCTTCGCGGCGGGCACCGGGTCATGCTGCTGGAACGTCAGCGCGAGCACCTCGATCCCGCCGCGATCCCGGACGCCGTCTGGGTGCACGCCGATGCCTGCGAACTCGCACTGCTCGAGGACGCCGGGCTGGAAACCTACGAGGTGGTCATCGCCGCCACCGGCGACGACAAGGCCAACCTGGTGCACAGCCTCCTCGCCAAGACCGAGTTCGGGGTGCGCCGGGTGGTTGCGCGGGTGAACGACCCGCGCAACGAATGGCTCTTCGACGCGTCCTGGGGCGTCGATGTCGCGGTGTCCACGCCGCGGCTGCTCGCCTCGCTGGTCGAGGAGGCGGTGTCCGTAGGCGATCTGGTTCGCCTGATGACGCTGCGTCAGGGCCAGGCGAACCTGGTGGAGATAACGCTGCCCGCGGACACCGCGCTGGCGGGCAAGCCGGTGCGCACGGTCACCCTCCCGCGCGACGCCGCCCTGGTGACGATCCTGCGCGGCGGACGGGTGATCGTGCCACAGCCCGACGACCCGTTCGAAGGCGACGACGAACTACTGTTCGTGACCTCGCTGGAGGCCGAGGAAGACCTCCGGTTGGAACTCGCCAATCACGGCATCCGCCCATAACCCTCCGATACGGCCGATGCCCTGATCGGTCGGCGGTTACGCGGCCACCTTCAGCTCGGCGCGCAGCTTGTTCAGCGCGCGGTGCTGCATGACCCGGACCACGCCGGGGCTCGTGCCGATGGCCTCCGCGGTCTGTGCCGCCGACCAGCCGAGCATAATCCGCATGACCAGGACCTTGCGGTGGACCGGCGCCAGCACCTTCATGAGTTCCCTTGTGGCCGTGCTGCGTTCGGAGGCCAGCGCCCACTCCTCCGGTCCGGCGGCGGACGACGCGAAATCAGGAACGTCAGCCATCGGGTAGGTGGGGTGCTGCTGCTTGCGCCGGAACGCGTCGGCGACCTTGTTGGCCGCGATGCCGTAGACGAAGGCCAGGAACGACTTGCCCTGGTCGTGATAGCGCGGGATGGCGTTGACTGTGGCCAGCAGGACTTCTTGTACGACATCATCGACGGTGACCTGCAAATGGGCGGTGTTGCCGAGGCGCGCACGGCAGTAGTGGCGGACCAGCGGGTGCACCATCCGGACGATCTCGGTGACCGCCTGGCGGTCGCCCTCGACCGCGGGGCAGATCAGCTTGTCCACCTCGGCCGATACCCGGTGGCTCTCCGACAGAGCGGTGTTGTCGTTCTCGGGCAGTGCCGCGATGTAGTGCTCGGTAGCCACGTCCGAGTCCTCCCTTGCCGATCAGTGCGTGTTTTCGGTACGCATTGATCGTCTGACGGACTCGGGGCCGGAACCAGGCACCCCAGGGTGGGTAACCACCCACCTCGGCGGTGGGACTCACCCCACCCCCGTGGTTTTCGCCGGGCTACGGCAAAGGGTTAACGTTCAGGCCTATTCCGTCACGGCCATCGTCTTGGTAGGCAGATGGCCCGCGCGGCGGACGGCCCAGACGGTGACGGCCAGCGCCACCGCGGTCAGCGGCCACCCCATGGCGATGCGCGCGAACGCGAGCCACCCGGTCCGGTCGGTGTCGTAGAGCTGAGACTGGACCAGGTAGCGGGCGCCGAACACCACGATCCAGGTGACGGTGGCCAGGTCGTAGTAGCGCACCAATCTCCGGTCGGACCGCCAATCCGAGCCGTGGCCGTTCAGCACGCCCCAGATCACGCCGACCAGCGGCCAGCGGACCAGGATGGAGACGAGGAACACCCCGGCGTAGACGAGGCTGGTGTAGATGCCGAACAGGAAGAACCCCTTGGCCTCACCCATCCGGTACGCGATGAAGGCGCAGATCCCGACGCCGAAGAACCCGGAGATGGCCGGTTGAACGGGATTACGCCGCACCAGGCGCCAGATCAGGATGGCGGCGGCCACTCCGAGGGCCGCCCAGATCGCCACGGCCAGCCCGGCGACACTGTTCACGGGGACGAACACGACAACCGGGAGTGTCGAGTAGATCAGGCCGCTGAATCCGCCCAGTTGTTCGAGGAGGGTCTGCTCGGCACGTTCTTCCGCACGGCCGTCGGGCGCATTCAGCCCGGTGCGATCGCCTGAGCCTGCGTTGTCGTTGCTCGATGGCATACGTCAGCTGTTCCCGCGCAATTCGTAGTAAGGGTTGTAGATCACTTTGCGGCCGTCACGGTCGCCCACGCGGCCGCGGACCAGGATGCGCCGACCCGGCTCGATACCGGGAATGCGCCTGCGCCCGATCCACACCAAGGTGATGGCATCGGTGCCGTCGAAGAACTCCGCCTGCACACTGGCGCCCGCGGATTTGGGACACGCTTCGACACTGCGGAGCCTACCGAGCATCGTGGCCTCGTCACCGCGCCGACACTCCGACGCCCGACAAGCTCCTGATGCCTCCGATGTCTCGGCCAATTCTTCGGCATCCAACTGATCGATGTCTTCGGTCAGTCTGCGGCCCAGACGTCGAAAATAACCTGAGGCTGCGGACATTGTGCACGCTCTCCTGCATAGAGCAGATGGCATGGGTCGCACACCATCATCGGTTTCCAATTCACGACCGGCTGGGCCGTACACCGCCACTGTAGATGGGCTCGGCCACCCCCGCTACGCTCGGACCGATGTTCGACTCCGCACACGTCGCTCGCGTCGTAGCGCTGCCCGGTACCGGGTCCGACGCCGATTTCGCCAGGCGCGCGTTCGGCCCGGCCAGCGCCGCGCGCGGTCTCGGCCTGATCGTGGTGGAACCCGATCCGCGCGGAGTGGTCGCCAGCTGCCGGTCCGGGCTGGACGTGGCGGCACGCTCGGGGCCGGTGCTGGTGGCGGGGATCTCGCTGGGCGCCGCGATCGCGCTGGAGTGGGCGGCCGAGCATCCGGATCGGGTCGTGGGCGTGGTCGCGGCGCTGCCTGGGTGGACCGGACCCGACACCGCCGCATGTCCGGCCGCATTGAGCGCAGCGGCCACCGCGGCGCAGCTACGTACCGAAGGTCTGGCCGACGTGATCGATCGAATGCGAGCCAGCAGCCCGCGGTGGCTGGCCGACGCACTCACTCAGTCGTGGCGGGCGCAATGGCCGCATCTGCCCGAGGCGCTGCAGGAGGCCGCCGACTACAAGTGGCCGGACGCCGAACGGCTGGCCACCTTCGCGCTGCCGGTCGCCGTGATCACCGCCGTGGACGACCCGGTGCATCCGGTGGCGGTGGCCGAGGAGTGGGCGGCGCTGGTGCCGCGTTCGCGGCTGCACCGGATCACCTTGGACGAACTGGGCGCCGACCCCGCGATCCTGGGGCACGTGGGGATCGGCGCCTTCGGCTGAATTCAGGCCCGCTCAGTTCAGGCCGAGCTGCTGCATGGCCGAGCCGTCCGCGCCGCGCCGCGGGCCCTCGGGCATGCGTGGGGGCAGGACGCTCGGCGGCCCGGACTGCGCCGCGGCCGCCTGCGCCGACATCGCCTGCTGCTGCGCTTCGACCTGCTGCTGATGGGCCGCGGCCAACTGCTCGGACAGCTGCTGTGGCAACACCACCGGCAGCGGCTCGCGCACCGGCAGCGGATCTTCGCCGCGCCGGACCACGGTCTCGCTCAGGATGGCTCGCGCTGCCCTGACCAGCGGACTGCCGTCATTCGCCGCCCCCGAAGGGCCGGCCGCGACCAGTCGCAGCATCCAGCGGTAGCCGTCCACGCCGATGAAACGCAGGTCGGCGCCCTCGGTGATGGCCAGCAACTCGCGGCCCCACGGCCCGTTCTCCACCGAGACCCTGGCGCCGTCCTTGCGCAGCGATTCGGCGAGGTCCGCGGCAACCAGACGCCATTGACCCTCCGACTTGGGCGCGGCGTAGGCCGCGACCGTGATCCGGCCGTGCTCGGTGGCCAAGTGCACCGCCTGCGGCTGACCATCCGGCGTCATCTCGACTTGCAGCTGTCCGCCCGGTGGGACCGGCAGGAGCACCGATCCCAGGTCGAGCCGCTGCTCGGACACCTTCTCCAGCAGCTCGGCGACGTCCTCGTAGTCGTACGGGCCGGGCCGCCCTTGCGCCGTGTCGGCGTCGAAGTCCACTCCCGCGTACGAGCGCTCGTCGGTCGGGGCATCGTCGTAGTCGTAGTCGTCGGCCGGCTCGTATTCGTCGGCCTCGTAGTCGTCGGCCTCGTAGTCGTCGGCCTCGTCGTATCGGTCGTCCGCGTACTGGTTCGACGACTTCTTTCTCTTTCCGAACATTCCCGTCATGCCTCCTTGCCGGTCGCCCGGCCCGCCCCACTCGTCCGCGCGGTCAGGCTCGCGTGGCCTCCGCTGGAGCCGTGGCCACCCGTACCCCGTGTCGTCTCGTCCAGCGAGTCGACCTCCACGAAATCCACCAGCTCCACCCGCTGCACCAAGAGCTGCGCGATCCGGTCGCCTCGGCGCAGTTCGATCGGCGTGCGCGGGTCGTGATTGATCAGGCACACCTTGATCTCGCCCCGATACCCCGCGTCGACTGTGCCGGGGGTGTTCACCACCGAAAGCCCGGTCTTGGCCGCGAGGCCCGAGCGCGGATGGATCAGCCCGACCGTGCCGACCGGTAGCGCGACGGCGACACCAGTGCCGACCAGCGTTCGCTCCCCCGGCTCCAGGATGACGTCTTGTGTGGTGCACAGGTCCACGCCCGCGTCACCGTCATGGGCGCGCGTGGGCATGGGGATGCCGGGATCGAGCCGCAGCATGGGTATGGGTGAAAGTGCGCTCACGTTGGACGAGCCTACGCGTAGGCTTATCGCCCTCGTGACTTAGTGTTGACTCGTGTCGGACCAGCCCAACCCCGTGACCATGGACGAGAAACAGCAGCCTGCACACCCCTACCGTGAGCGCCTGTGGGTGCCACTGTGGTGGTGGCCGGTGGCGTTTGCCATCACAGGGTTGCTCGCCGCGGAAATCCATATGGGCGCACCCGGATTGCGTGCGTGGCTGCCCTATGTGCTGTTGTTTCCTGTCCCGGTCTGGGTGCTGCTGTGGTTGAGCCGCCACCGGGTCGAAGTGCTCCCCGATCCGGCCGGCACACCGGAGCTGCACGCCGATCGCGCACACCTGCCGGTGAATTTCGTGGACCGCGCGGCCACCGTGGCCCCCACCGCGAAAAGCGCGGCGCTGGGTCGCCAGCTCGACCCCGCCGCCTATGTACAACATCGCCCCTGGATCGGGCCGATGGTTCTGCTCGTACTCGACGACCCGGACGATCCGACGCCGTACTGGCTGGTCAGTACGCGACGGCCCGAACAGGTCCTTGCCGCGCTCGGTCTTCCGAGCGCGGCCTGATAGTGCCCGATCTCGTCGGAGATCAGGCAGCGCAGTCCATGCAGATCAGCTGACCGCCCTTGTCGCTGGCCAGCCTGCTCCGATGATGAACCAGGAAACAGCTGGAACAGGTGAACTCGTCGGCCTGCTTCGGGATCACCCGAACCGTCAGCACTTCCTCGGACAAGTCGGCGCCGGGAAGCTCGAACGACTCCGCGGTATCGGATTCGTCGATGTCCACGACGGCGGACTGTGCCTCGTTACGACGAGCCTTCAGCTCCTCCAGCGAATCTTCCGACACATCGTCGGATTCGGTGCGCCTCGGTGCGTCATAGTCGGTTGCCATGTCGTCTTCCCCTCGTCCTAACTCCGTATATCCCGGACCGGTCCGCTCACACCCGATTCCTGCCGAAATCGAGGCGACCGGTACCGCCCCGCCGGTGGTGCACGTCACACGTGCACCGGTCATCTATCAGGGCGGATCTGGCGGATCCACTCCGGATAGCGATCGGTAAACGCAGGGCATGCCCTTCTTGTTCCCGCGACCGACCACCGATTTCGCCGCCGATGATTCGATCTGGGCCGCCAGACAATAGCGGACCCTGGGGAAAAAGTCGCAATCAAAACACAGACGAGTCGAAACTGAGGGGTAATCGACACTATCCATGGACTCGCCGAGACCTTGCGCACCTCCCGCAACACATTTTCGTAGAGTGTGCTGGTGGTTTCACTGATCACCGAAGGCAGGGCGACGGATTCGCAAGGTCGACCCTTCCTCCGGCGCCGCCCCCAGCCCTGGCTCATCATGCTCGGCGTTCTCGCGTTGATCTGCGGGATCGTCTGGATCAAGGCCTTGACAACACATGACGCCGACACCACCGCGATGGCCTGCAACTCTCCGAGTCCGGCCACCGACCCCGGTGCGCCGCAACCGGTTCCGCTCGGCCAGCGGGTCGGCGCGGGTCGGCTGCAGGACGTGGAACCCGCAGCGCTCGCGGCGAGCAAGGTACGCGTGCTGAACGCGAACAACCAGCGCGGCCAGGCCGCGCACGTCGCCGCCCAGCTCGGCGACCTCGGCTTCGCGAGCGCGCCTGGGACGCAATATGGCAACGATTCGGTATACGTCAACGGCGACCTGGAATGCACCGGCCAGATCCGCTTCGGAGTAAGCGGCCGTCCGGCCGCCGCGTCCGTGCAGTTGGTCGCGCCATGCGCTGAGCTGATCGAGGACCAGCGCGGCGACGACACCGTCGATCTGGTGCTCGGGTCGCTGTTCCGAGACATCCGGCCCAGCAACGACGCCGAGGAGGTGCTGCGTTCGCTGAAGAACCCGGCGCCGGGCAACTCGACCTCGATCGATATCGAGCTGCTCGACGCGGCCCGGCGGGCTCGCTGCTGATCAGCGATCGGGAATCGGCTCGGTAGCGCCGACCTGGTTCAGCAGCGCCCCGAATTCGTCGGCGATGCCGGGCGCGGCGGCGACCACCAGGTCACCGTCGGTGCCCGGCGCCGTCGCGGGCGGAAGGGTCAGCTTCGCGCCCGCCTCCGCGGCGATCAGCGCACCTGCGCCCCAGTCCCAGGCGTTGAGACCGTGCTCGTAGTAGGCGTCCACCCGGCCTGCCGCGACATGGCACAGATCCAGCGCGCCCGCACCGAAGCGGCGGATGTCGCGCACGTGCGGCAACACCTGCGCGACCAACTCCGCCTGCCTGGTCCTGCGCTGTCTGCCGTAGGCGAATCCGGTGGCCACCAACGACATCGAGACCGATTCGACCGGCGTACACCGCAGATGCTCCACCGCGCCGTCGGCGCCGACGCGCAGTGCGCCGAGCCCGAGCCCGGCGCTGTAGGTCGCTGCCCGCACGACGTCCACCACGGCGCCCGCGACCGGCCGCCCGCCGCGCAGCGCGGCCACCGAGACCGCGTAGCCGGGGATGCCGTAGAGGAAGTTGACGGTGCCGTCGATCGGATCCACGACCCAGTGGATGGTGTCCGCAGTCGCGTCGTCGAGGCTGCCGCCACCCTCCTCGCCGAGGATCGGGTCGCTGGGACGTTGCTCGGCGAGCAGTCTTCGGATCAGCTCTTCGGTCTCGGTGTCCACGATGGTCACCGGGTCGGTCGCGTGGCTCTTGGTCTGCACGGCGCCGTCGGCGTACACGCCGGCGGGCCCGAACACTTCGGGGCGGCGGGCGCGGACATGGGCGGCGGCGGTCTCGGCGAGGTCGACCGCGACGCGGCGCAGATCGGCCTCGTCGCCGCGCGCGACGATGGCGACGACGGACTCGGAGCTGTAGTCGGTCACTGACGATGAGGTTTCCGGCACGCCCCCCATCGCATCACAGATCCTCGGGAACGCGCAGCATCGGTCTCGCATTACTCTTGTCGTGCACGACACAGCGCCGTCGTCGGGCACCTCACCGCAACGCCTCCGTGCGGCGCCGTGGAACCTGTGCGGCGGCGCTGTCATCACACCGGCCAGCACAGGAAACGAGGGGTAAGTCATGTCCGCTCGCGGGCACGCATTCGGTATCGATATCGGTGGCAGCGGTGTCAAGGGCGCCGCGGTGGATCTGGCCACCGGCGACCTGGTCCACGAGCGGATCAAGATCGCGACGCCGCATCCGGCGACACCCCTCGCCGTCGCCGAGGCGGTGGCCGAGCTGGTCGCCGAGGCCGAGTGGGCGGGTCCGGTCGGCGTCACGCTGCCGGCGGTGGTGCTCGGCGGCGTAGCGCAGACGGCGGCCAACATCGACAAATCGTGGATCGGCACCGACGCGCGGACACTGTTCTCCGACGCGCTCGGCGGTCGCGAAGTCACCGTGCTGAACGACGCGGACGCGGCCGGCTTGGCCGAAGACCGCTACGGCGCGGCAAAGGATTTCGCCGGCCTGGTGCTGCTGCTTACCTTCGGCACCGGCATCGGTTCCGCGCTGCTGGTCCACGGCACGCTGGTGCCGAACACCGAACTCGGCCATTTGGAGATCGGCGGCACCAAGAGCGAGCACCGCGCCGCGGCATCGGTGAAAGACCGCGACGACCTGTCCTACGAGCAGTGGGCCGCTGAGGTGAGTACGGTGCTGATCGGGATGGAGAACCTCTTCTGGCCGGTCGTGTTCGTTGCGGGCGGCGGCATCAGCAGGGACGCTGACCAGTGGATTCCGTTGCTCACCAACCGAACTCCGGTCATCCCCGCGCATCTGAGGAACACCGCGGGCATTGTCGGCGCCGCCATGGCGATCGATGCGGGAATCACCCCCTGAGGCGCGCGGGCGCGGCGGCGGATACCGTTCCTGGCATCGTGCAATAGGTACCCTGGTTAGATCGTTACAATGGAACGTGCCCGGCTGAGCCGGAGAAACCCCGACCGGCCCTCCGCCGGTGCAACCCGACAGACCGCTCCGCCGGAAACCACTCTGGCGTGACGCCGCACGAGACCGTCACGAAAGGGCGTACGTGGTAGCCACGAATACCCGTCAGACCGCCGAATCGGCCGATGCCGACTCCGCAGATGTAACCGCAGCACGGCCGGTCCGTAAGGCTGCCGCCAAGAAGGCTCCGGCGAAAAAGGCCGCTGCCGCCAAGAAGGCTCCCGCCAAGAAGGCCGCCAAGGCGACCAAGGCTCCGGCGAAGAAGGCAACCAAGAAAGCGGGTCCGGACGGCGAGCCCGGTGCCGATGAGTCGCTCGGGGACGAGTCGCTCGATATCGACGACCTCGGCGAGCTGGAGGTGTCCGAGGAAGATCTCGCCGATGGCGACGAACTGGTCGACGACGTCGCCGAGGAAGCCGAAAGCGAAGGTGCCGAAAGCGAAGGTGCCGACGAGCCGACCGCCGCGGACAAGGCCTCCGGCGATTTCGTCTGGGACGAAGAGGAATCGGAGGCACTGCGCCAGGCCCGCAAGGACGCCGAGCTGACCGCCTCGGCCGACTCGGTCCGTGCCTACCTCAAGCAGATCGGCAAGGTCGCGCTGCTCAACGCCGAGGAGGAGGTCGAGCTCGCCAAGCGGATCGAGGCGGGCCTCTACGCCGCGGAGAAGGTGCGCGAGTTCACCGAGCAGGGCGAGAAGCTGCCGGTCGCGATGCGCCGCGACTTCAACTGGATCGTCCGCGACGGCAATCGAGCCAAGAATCACCTACTCGAGGCCAACCTGCGCCTGGTCGTCTCGTTGGCCAAGCGCTACACCGGCCGCGGCATGGCGTTCCTGGACCTGATCCAGGAGGGCAACCTGGGTCTGATCCGCGCGGTGGAGAAGTTCGACTACACCAAGGGTTACAAGTTCTCCACGTACGCGACATGGTGGATCCGGCAGGCCATCACCCGCGCCATGGCCGACCAGGCCCGCACCATCCGCATCCCGGTGCACATGGTCGAGGTCATCAACAAGCTCGGCCGCATCCAGCGCGAGCTGCTCCAGGACCTCGGCCGCGAGCCGACGCCGGAGGAGTTGGCCAAGGAAATGGACATCACTCCGGAGAAGGTGCTGGAGATCCAGCAGTACGCGCGTGAGCCCATCTCGCTGGACCAGACCATCGGCGACGAGGGTGACAGCCAGCTCGGCGACTTCATCGAGGATTCCGAAGCCGTAGTCGCGGTGGACGCGGTGAGCTTCACGCTGCTGCAGGACCAGCTGCAGTCCGTGCTGGAGACACTGTCGGAGCGCGAGGCGGGCGTGGTCCGCCTGCGGTTCGGCCTCACCGACGGCCAGCCGCGCACCCTCGACGAGATCGGCCAGGTGTACGGGGTGACCCGTGAGCGCATCCGGCAGATCGAGTCGAAGACCATGAGCAAACTGCGCCACCCCAGCCGCTCGCAGGTCCTGCGCGACTACCTGGACTAGGTCACCCCGCCGCGACGCCCGTGTTCGTTGTGCCGCTTCTCGTTCCAGCGCGCGATGAATGCGGGCGTCGCGCGTTTGCCGGTGCACGCGTATGGCGTATCTGCTGGGCATGATCACCTCGAGTACTCGGCGTGATCGCGTCGATCAGGGTGCGTCCAGCCTGGACTGCGCACCGTGCGCTCGGACCGATGAAACCGACCACCGTGTTCACCAGCAGCGGGTGCAGATCCCTCGAGGTCTGCGAGCCAGTGACACAGCACACACGGTGCGACGACGCCGCGCACGGCACACTTGCGGGGTGGTTGCCTCAACCCTCAGCCAGTTTCGGTCGCCCTGGACCAGAACCATCGACCTGCGCGCCGAACTGCGCGTCGCCTGGGCGTGGCTACGCCGCCCCGGACTGCCGCGTCGGATCGTGCCCGCGGTTCGAGAACACCTGGGGGCCGCCCCGGCCAGCACCGCGTACGCCTTCACTCTGTTCGTCACCTGGTGGACGCTGCGCGGGGTCGGCGGCACAGTCGAGCGCCGGCTGATCTTCTCCGCCTCGACCAACCTCTACAACATGCGGCACAACCCGGTACAGGTGTTGGTGGCCTCAGCCTTCTGGACTGACGGCGGCTTCCCCTGGACGACTATCGCCGGCTTCCTGATCGTGATGGCTTACGCGGAGCGATGGCTGGGCACCGGACGTTGGATACTTCTGTTCGCCACCGGGCACATCGGGGCGACGCTGCTGACCGTCACCGGCATCTCGAACGCCATAGATCGCGGCCTCATTCCCCATAAAGTGGCCGTCGCCGCGGATGTCGGCACCAGCTACGGCTTTTCGGCCGTGCTGGCCGCGCTGGCGTTCCGGTTCCGCGGCGTGGTCCGGCTGGGGTGGGCGGGGACGATTCTGATGGTGCTCGGCGCGGCACTGTGGATCGGTCCGACCTTTACCGACTACGGCCACCTGTGCGCTGCCGCGATCGGCCTGCTGGTCGGCGCGACCGCGACCACGTTCTGGCGCTGGCTGAAGCGCAAGGCCGAGATGCGCGCCGAGACAGCACAGTCCTGATCAGGAGACGGCGGGCTCGGGCGGTACCCGGCGCTGCACCAGCCCGGCCACCGGTTCGACCACCCGCGCCGCCACCGGGCCGAGCACCGCCATCAGCAACACGTAAGCCGATGCCAGGGCAGCGAGCTGCCCGTCGACCGCGCCCATGCTCACCGCCAGCCCCGCGATGACGATCGAGAATTCGCCCCGGGCGACCAGTGCCGCACCGGCCCGCGCCCGGCCCATCCGGCGGATGCCCTGCCTGCTCGCGGCCCACCATCCGGTAGCGACCTTCGTCAGCATGGTGGTAGCCCCGAGCGCGAGAGCCCACCCGAGCACCGGCGGAATCGACCTCGGGTCGGTACTCAGTCCGAAGGCCACGAAGAAGATCGCCGCGAACAGATCACGCAGCGGCTCGAGCAGCTTCGCCGCCTCGGCCGCGGTAGAGCCGGAAATCGCGATGCCGAGCAGGAACGCGCCGACCGCGGCCGACACGCTCAGCGCCGAGGCGGCGCCCGCCACCAGCAGCGCCGCGCCGAGCAGCTTGAGCAAGAACACCTCGCGGTCGGCGCTGTCCACGATGGCCGAGACATGGCGGCCATAACGCAGCGCGACGAAGAGCACCACCGTGACGGTCATCAGGGCAATCCCCAGCGCGGGCAATCCGCGGACCCAGCTCAGCCCCGCGAGAACCGTCGTGAGGATCGGCAGGTACACCGCCATCCCCAGATCCTCGAACACCAGAATGGACAGGATCACCGGTGTCTCGCGATTACCGAGGCGCCCCAGATCGTCGAGGACCTTGGCGACGATCCCCGAGGACGAAATGTAGGTGACGCCCGCCATCGTGATCGCGCCGTTGACCCCCCAGCCGAGTATCAGCGCCACCAGCGCGCCCGGCGTCGCGTTGGCCACGATGTCGAGCAGGCCGGCCGCCCATGAGCGGCGCAGCCCGGTCATCAGTTCCGCCGCCGTGTACTCCAGGCCGAGCAGCAACAGCAGCAGCACGACGCCGATTTCGCCGGAGATATGGCCGAATTCGTTGGCTGCACCGAGCTGAATGAAGCCACCCTGACCAAAGGCGAGACCACCGAGCAGGTACAGCGGAATCGGTGACAAGCCGACTCGGCCCGCGACGCGACCCAGCATGCCGAGGGCGAAAAGAACCGCTCCGAGCTCGATCAGGGCGAGCGCGGTGTCCGTCACGTGCTCAGCCGTGCGTCAAAATCTTCGCGGCGGCGTCCAAGCCGTCCGGGGTGCCGACGACCACGAGCAGGTCTCCTCCGGTGAAGGTGAAATCGGGGCCGGGCGACGGATGTAATTGCCCCGCCCGCATGACCGCGACAATGGAGACCTTCGTGCGAGTGCGCATCTCGGTCTCGCCGAGGGTGCGACCGTCGTAGGGAGAGTCGTCGCCGATCGGCAGCTGACGGGTAGTGATCCCGGGCAGGTCGCGGTGGTCGTCGTTGAGCTTGGCGACCAGCTGCGGCGCGCCGAGCAGGTTGGCGAGCACCGCCGCCTCGTCGGTGGTCAACGGGACCTGCGCGGCGCAGGCATCGGGATCGTCGGACTTGGAGACGATGAGGTCGATGTCACCGTCACGGTGCGCGACCACGCCGATGCGGCGGCCGGAACGCACTTCGAAGTCTTTGCGGACACCGATCCCGGGTAGTGCGGTGACGTCGACGTTCACGATATCCAGATTAGCCGGATGTCCGAGTCGATAAACCGCGCGGTCATCACTTCGGCCGACGGCGCGGCGAGAGAGCTGTGCTCTGATTGAGGCGTGAGGCGGTGGTCGGAGTTGCCGGAGACGACGCGGGACGCGCTCGGTGCGCTCGGCGCTTTCGCAGGCGGCGCGGCGCTGTATCGCACCGGCCTGTCCACCATGACCGAGCGCGGCGGGGAGCTGTCGCTGTGGATGCGCCTCGGCGTGCTGGTCGCGCTGTGCGTCGCGACCTTCTTCCGTCGCCGAAAACCGGTGTGGGCCATGCTCGGTGGCCTCCTCCCGCTGGCCGTGGACACTTGCCTCGGCGCGACGGTGCCGGTGTGGATCATCTACGCCGACCTGATCTATTCCGCCGTGCTGTACACCGGAGGCCGGGCGTCGCGGATCACCGCGGTGTGCTGGTCGGTGTTCTCCGGCTTTGTCGTGACGCTGACGCTGACGCTGACCGGGGATCTGCGTTCGGTCGCGCTGGCACTGGTGGCGGTGTTCAGCTTCGTGGCCACGCCGATCTGGTGGGCGAACTCGGTCCGCACGCACAAGGAGATCGCTGACGCCGAACGCACCCGCGCACAAGCGCTGACTCTGGTCGCCGCGCTCGACCGCCGCGCGGCCATCGCCGACGAGCGCACCACGATGGCACGCGACCTGCACGACGTGATCGCCGGGCATCTGTCGGCGATCGCAATCCAGTCCGAGGCAGCGCTGGGGGTGCTGGCCCGCCGCGACGCCGATCCCGCGCTCAGCGGGATCATGCGGTCCATCCGCTCGAACAGCGTCAGCGCACTGCAGGAGATGCGCACGATGATCGGGTTGCTGCGCAGCGGCGGCACCGAGGACGAGGTGACCGCGCCGCGGCGGCTCGCACAACTGTCGATGCTGGTGGACGCGGCACGTGCGGCCGGGATCACGGTGCGTGCGCGATCGACGCTCGACGGCGCGGCCTTGTCCAGCGCGGTCGACCAGGCCGCGTACCGCATCGTCCAGGAGGCGTTGACCAACGCCATGAAACATGCACCGGGACAGGAGGTCTCCATCGACGTGCGCGCCGAGGACGAGGTGCTGCGCGTGTCGATCCGCAATCCGACCGCGCCGGTGCCGCCGCCACGTCCGGACGCAGAGGGTGGGTGCCGCGGATTGGTGAACATGCGCGAACGGGCGGGCGCGCTCGGCGGAAGCTTCCGCGCCGGACCGCATTCCGGCTACTGGGAGGTGCTGGCACGGCTGCCGCTCGGCATCGAGGGCGGATCATGACGATTCGGGTGGTGATCGCCGACGACCACGCCGCGATCCGCGCGGGCCTGCGGGTGATCCTGGACGTCGAGGAGGATATCGAGGTGGTGGGCGAGGCCGCCGACGGCGACGTCGCGGTGGCCCAGGCCGCAGCGCTACGTCCACACGTGGTGCTGATGGACGTGCGGATGCCCGGCGTGGACGGAATCACCGCGACCGCGCGGATCACGGCCGACGGACTGGCCAGAGTACTCATCCTGACCACGTTCGACTTGGACGAGTACGTCTTCCGCACGCTGCGCGCGGGCGCCGCGGGATTCGTTCTGAAATCCGCGTCGGGCCAGTCGCTGGTCGCGGCGGTGCGCGCGGTAGCGGCGGGTGACGGCGTGCTGGCCCCGGAGGTGACCGCGGCGGTGATTTCGGCGTTCGCGTCGACGAATTATGATGCGCCGCAACCGATTCCGCACGGTCTGGACGATTTGACCGAGCGGGAACGCGAGGTGCTCGACTGCCTCGGCGACGGCTTGTCCAATGCGCAGATCGCAAGCCGGCTGTTCATCGGCGAGACCACGGTCAAAACGCACGTCTCGCGCGTGCTGACGAAACTCGGTGTGCGGTCGCGGGTCCAGGCCGCCATCACGGCCCGGGAGATCCGCGACCGATAGCTCACCTGCCGAGGGGGACGAACACGCCGTCCGCGGCGGGGCGGTACTCCTCGACGGCCGTGACCGCCCCCACCGGCAGTGGGCCGTACAAGTGCGGGAAGAGCATCGACTCGGGATCGGTCGGCACGCCCGGCTCCCATTGGATGGGCGATCCCACCCGGCTGGGGTCGATGCGCAACAGCACCATATCCCGCCGTCCCGCGTACAGCCGGTTGGCGGGCAGGTGCACCTGCTGCGGCGCCGAGAGGTGGATGAACCCCTCCGCGTCGAGCGACGGCGCGCGGTACTCACCCGTTTGCCGAGCGGAAAGCCACTCGGCCAACGTACATAGATGAACAAGCGTGTGAGTGTCGTAGGTCACGGGTAATCTCCCGGTGGACAACTGGATCGGCCGATTCGAGGTGGTGATCGAGCGGTGGTCGACGACGTGACCTGTAATGTTCGCCCGTAGCGAAAATCCCTGGTCGTGTTATCGAAAACACACAGAATCACCCGCGGGAACAAAGCCCCCGTCCCGAACGTCTGACAGAGTAGTCATACCCCTGCTGAGAAGTAGCGGTAGCGAGCTCGTGGTGAGTGACCACGGGCCCCACACCAGGCGAACGGTCGTCAGGACCGGGAGCCAGGACGGAGGAGTCATGCCAGGAACCCTGACAAGCACCCCACTGACCGCGGTCGATCGTTGCGACCGTTGCGGGGCGGCTGCCCGAGTGCGTGCCGTACTGCCCGCAGGTGGAGAGTTGCTCTTCTGCCAGCACCACGCGAACGAACACATGGATCGGCTGCGTGAGCTCGATGCCGTGATCGACACGGAGTCCGCTCCCGCCCTCTGATCTGCTCCTCGCGTCCTGACACAACAGCATCGAACAACAGAACATCGTTTCCGTCGACGGCGGGCGACCAACAGGTCGCCCGCCGTCAGCATGTCCGGGACCGGTCAGTCCACGGAAACCTCGGGCAGAATGCCATCCAGCAGCCTGGCGAGTCCGTATTCGAATCCGCCGTCGGGGTCGGCCGGTGCCTGGTACAGCTCGCCGACTGCGGCGCCGACTCGCGACGACAGCGGGAACAGACTCGACGGCATGACCTCGCCGAGCAACGGGCCGTGCACCTCCCACCACCGGGCGTCACTCATCCGCCGCGTGTCACGGGCAGCGGCGACAGCCACCCGGGCGTTGCCGGTGGCGAATTCCGACAGCACGGCGATCACCCGGTCCATGCCGACATCCGACAGACCGATGTCCTCGATGGCGGCGAGCTGCCGTTCGTAGCGGCGCATGCGTCCGGGACCGAGCACGAGCCGCCAGGGTGAGACCTCCAGCAGCCAGGGATGCGCGATCAGTTCGGCGCGGACCTGGCGGGCGAGGGCGGCCATTCGCTCGCGAGGCGAGAGATCTCCGGGAATGGGGACGTCCTCGTCGGCGACCGCGTCGACCATGAGGACCGTGAGGGCGTCCTTGCTCGGCACGTATGTGTACAGGCTCATCGGGCGCAATCCCAGCTCGGCGGCGACCGCGCGAATGGAGACCTTCGCGTAGTCCTCCCGGTCGGCGAGCGCGATCGCGGCGGCGACCACCGCGTCCAGGCTGACCGTCTGCTTCGGCCCGCGGCCCGTGGGGCGCGGCGGAAGCTCGTGCCGCCACAGCAGGCTCATCAGCCGTCTCGCCTGTTCGACGTCGTTTTCCTCGCTCAAGGGGCTCCTCGGAACAAATCCAGTACGCTGTACGTTGTACGGTACTCCGTACGCCATACGTTGATTTAAGGGGTTCGTTCTGCGCAGCACACAGGCCACCTACCTGCCGGATCGGCACATGTTCGCGCTCTGGACGTGGACGGGACGCGGCACCGGACCCGCACCGAACGGTGACGGCGACCGCGAAACCCTCGCGCTGGCCGTCCCGGTCGGCGCGAGCGAGGCGATCGAGGTCGTGGACGTCGACACCACGCTCGTGGATCCCGAGACCTTCGCGGACCTGTCGATCGAATACCCGGGTCGGTCGCTCCTGCTCTGGCAGGACGCACTGCACGCCGCCGATGCGGACGCCGCGACGGGGAGCACAGGACCACCTCTGCCGGTAGCGGCCCACGCGGTGCCGGACGCCTGCGGCACCGCGATCGTGTCGGCCGAGCGCGCACTGCGGGTCTTGCGGGAGACCGAAGCCGTGACGACGGAGCTGCGCTCCGCGCTGAAAACGCAGTTGCGGCCCTATCAGGCGCGTGGAGTCGGTTGGTTGCGCGAGACCACGGACGCGCACGGCGGCGCGGTGCTCGCCGACGAGATGGGCCTGGGCAAGACGGTGCAGGCCATCGGCTTCCTGCTCGGACGGGCCGATGCGGGGCCGCAGCTCGTGGTCTGCCCGACCTCGCTGGTCGGAAACTGGGTGCACGAGATCGAACGGTTCGCGCCGGGACTGCGGGCGATCGTCTGGCGTGGCGGCGCGATCGCCGCCGACGCGGGGACCGTTGTGGTCACCGGGTACCCGACCCTGCGACTGCACGGAGGGCTGCTCGCCGGGCGGCGCTGGGCGACGGCGGTGTTCGATGAGGCGCAGGCACTGAAGAATCCGCGCACCCAGGTCGCCAAAGCTGCCCGTGCGGTCGACGCCGCCGCGGCGGTCGCGCTGACCGGTACGCCGGTGGAGAACCATCTCGACGAGCTGTGGGCGCTGTTGCACCTGGTGGCGCCCCGGCTGTTCGGGCATAGGACGCAGTTTCGGCGGCGGTTCGTTCGGCCGATCCAGGACGGGTCGGCGGCCGCCGCGGCGCGGTTGCGCGACACCATCGAACCGGTCGTGCTTGCGCGCAGGAAGATCCAGGTCGCCGCGGCGCTGCCCGCGAAGATCCACAGCGACCTGCTCTGCGACCTGACCGCCGAGCAGGAGGAGCTCTACGATCTGGTGCTCGCGCAGGCCATCGATGATGGATTCGGTTCCGGCATCGAGCGCCACGGCCGCGTGCTCGCGGCGTTGACCTCGCTCAAGCAGGTCTGCAACCACCCCGGGTTGGTCACCGGCGACCTCGGCGAACTGGCCGGCCGGTCCGGAAAGCTCGACCTGTGCACCGATATTTTGGCCACCAACCTCGAAACCGCCAGTCCGACATTGGTCTTCACCCAGTACCGGCAAACCGGCGAGCTGCTCGTGCGCCACCTCGCCGAACAGCTCCGGGTAGCCGCGCCGTTCTTCCACGGCGGGCTGAGCCAGACCGAACGCGGCGAGATCGTGTCCCGGTTCCAGACGGAGGAAGGTTCGTCGGTGCTGGTGCTGAGCCTGCGCGCGGCAGGCACCGGTCTCACGCTGACCCGCGCCGCCGACGTCATCCACTTCGACCGCTGGTGGAACCCCGCGGTGGAGGCGCAGGCCTCCGACCGGGTGCACCGGATCGGCCAGACCCGCACGGTCACCGTCACCACGCTCACATCGACCACCACCGTCGAGGAGCACATCGCGGGCATGCACGACCGCAAGGCGGCGCTGACCGACCTCAGCGACGCGGCGGGGATCGCCGCGCTGGCGGGGCTCGGCGACGACCAGCTGATCGAAATCCTGCGCCGCAAGAGGGAGAGCTGATGGCGGACAACGAATTCGGCTACACCGCATGGGGGATGGACTGGGTCCGCCTCGCCGAGCCGCTACGGCAGACCAGGCCCGATCCCCTGCTTCCCCGCGCCCGCAGCATCGCACGGAACAACGGCGTGCGGGTCACCGTCGAGGGCCGGATCGTGCGCGCCACCATCCATCGTGGCGGCCAGGCCTCGGTGACCCAGCTGGAGATCGCGCCGCTTACCAGGACGGTGATCACCGCCATCGCGCAGATCGTTCCGGATACGACCGTGCTGACCGATGACATGCATCGGGCGGTCGTCGCGGCCGGGATCGCGCTCACACCGGTTCTCGCGGGCACCGACTGCTCGTGCCCGGCGCGTACCTCGCGCTGTCTGCACGTGCTCGCCGTGTACTACGAGATGGCGCGCCGGATTGATGAGAACCCGCGGCTCGCCCTGGAGGTCCAAGGCTATTTCGATGTGGCGCCGCGCGATTCGGCAGTATCCGCACTCTCGGCACGCTGGACACCGATCAGCGCGCTCGACCCGGCAGATTTCTTCGGGACGGTGCCGAGCTGAGCCATCGGTCTGTGGGGGCGAAAACCGATCTGCCGCAGGACAAATGGTTTTCGGGTGTTGGTTTGTCCACTCCCTGGGCGATGCCGTCGCCGACGGTGAATCGGGGACCGGCACCGGGAATAGCCCGGCCGCCAGTCATCGGGCTGGGGAAGGACGTGGAGCCGACCGGAAGTCCGCCCCGCTACCGAGGCGGGGAAGGCAGGTGGCGTGGAAGCGTCTACCCCCACGGCCCTCCGACCAGCAGGGCGGGACGCCATTTCGTAAGGAATGGCTGTCTGAACTGGGAGTGGTCATACAAACACTCACATTTCAGGTAACTCCTCAGACCGGCCTAGGCCGGGACCCGCGGAGCCGGACCGGGACGACTCCAGGCGGGTCCGGGCCGGACGCCGGAGCCGAGAGCCGAGAGCCGAGAGCCGAGAGCCGAGAGCCGAGAGCCGAGAGCCGAGAGCCGAGAGCGAGCCGAACCCATCTCAGGCCGGGCCGGACTGGGCCGAGGCCGGGACAGGTCGGTCGGTCTAGTACGGCAACTCAGTCCGGCCGTCTGGCCCGAAAGCGGAAACTCGATGTCCCGGTGTCGACCTCGACGTCGGTGAAGCCGATCCTGCGCAACCGGTCGGCGGCGGTCTCCGGTGGAACCGGCACGCAGGTGTCGCCCAGGTGCATCAGCCGGAACAGGCGCCCGTCGAGACCGTCACTACCAGCGAACACCCCGCTAGGCCGCAACACCCGCAGGGCCTCGGCGAACAGCGCGTCCTGCTGCCCTGCCGTCGGCACGTGGTGCAGCATGGTGAAGCACACCACGGAGTCGAACTCCCCTGGCGGCAAGGGCATGTCGGTGCCGTCGCCGTCGATCACGGTCATCACGCCGCCGTGCCTGGCGCGCAGCCGTGCGGCCAGTGCCGGGTCGATCTCGACGCCGGTGAGGGTCGCGGTCCGGTCCAGCAGCGCGGACACATTGGCGCCGTAACCGGGGCCGATCTCGAGGGCCTCGTCCCCGAGATCGAGACCGGACAGCCCACGGCACAATACGCGTCGCGCTGGTCCGCTCCCACATCGACGAGCGGCACAGCAGCCGGTGGAAAATGTTCATCGCCATGACGCCAACGCTAGGAACGGATCGTGCCGGGGACGACAGGCTACGGTGACAGACTGTGTCGCAGAACGGCCACGCTGTAGTTCAGCCCGCCCCACCTGGGGCGACAGCCATGGTGTTCGGCGCCGGGGTGCTCCCGGCCGGGCATTGGTTCGAGCTGCACGAACATCCCCAGCACCAGATCGCCTGGGCGTCACGGGGAGCCATCGCTGTCGAGGTGCGCGACAATCGCTGGGTGCTGCCACCGACCAGGGCGCTGTGGATCCCCGGCGGCACCGCGCACCGTACCGGCACCTCCGACGGCGCCGCGATGCGCGGCATCTACGTCGAACCCGACCGGTGCTCGGTATCCTTCGAACACCCGACCATGCTGCGCGTGACCCGTCTCCTGCACGAGCTGTTCGACCTGCTCACCACACCCGACACCGCCCCGGCCCGCCGGGCGCGCGCCGAGGCTGTGGTGTTCGATCTGCTGGAACCGGTCGAGGTGATCCCGATCGGCGCGCAACAGCCCACCGACCCCCGCGCGGCAGGTGGTCGACGCGCTCGTCGCCGATCCGGCCGACACACGAACCCTCGCCGAGTTCGCCGCCGACGTTGCCGCCAGCCCGCGCACGCTCGCCCGGCTGTTCGTGGCGGAGACCGGAATCAGCTTCGGCCAGTGGCGCACCCAGATCCGGCTGGCCGCCTCGCTGCCGTTGCTCGCGGCCGGGCTGCCGATCGCCAGGATCGCGGGCCGGGTCGGCTACGCGACGCCGAGCGCGTACGTCGCGGCGTTTCGACGTGCGGTCGGTGTGTCGCCGGGGCGGTACTTCACCGGATGATCAGGCGTTGGTGCCGCTGTCCACGGTGAAAAACGCGCCGGTGACGCTGCGGCCGGACGGGCCAGCCAGGAAGGCCACCGTGGCCGCGACGTCGTCGGCGGCACCGAAGCGGCCGAGCGCGGTGAGGTCGCGCTGCAGCGGCGCATGGTCGCCGTCCTGGGGGTTCATGTCTGTGTCGGTGGACCCGGGCTGCACCAGGTTCACGGTAATCGCGCGCGGGCCGAGTTCGCGGGCCAGCGCCTTGGTGAAGCCGTTGAGCGCGGACTTGCTCAGGTTGTAGAGCGCGAGGCCGCCGAAAGGCGCGTGCTCGGACAGATTGGTGCCGATGCTGATGATCCGGCCGCCATCCGTCATGTGCGGGACCGCCGCTTGTGCGCCGACGAACGCGGCGCGGGCGTGCACGTTGAGCGCGTTGTCGATCTCGGCCACGGTGAACTTCTCGAAGGGCTTGGCCGGGAAGATGCCCGCGTTGTTGACCAGGATGTCCAGCCCGCCGAGTTCGGAGGCGGCCCGATCCACCGCGGTGCGTACCGCGGCAGCGTCGGCGCTGTCGGCCTGGATCGCGATCGCGCGGCGGCCGAGTGCCTCGACTTCACCGGCTACGGTTTTCGCCTGCCCCTGGGCGTTCTGGTAGGTCAGGGCGATATCCGCGCCCGCCTGGGCGAGGCGGCGGGCGATCGCCGCCCCGATCCCGCGGCTACCGCCGGTCACCAGTGCCACTTTGCCCGTGAGGTCCGACATCGGAGCTTCTCCCTATTTTGTGTCGATCAGTACATAAATAGCCAACCGCATCGGAGGCGTCGGTGTCAATGGGTATATTTAACGATCGGCACAGAAAGGATTTCGTTATGGCGGAACGGGGACGGCCGCGCGCATTCGATCGCGCAGCCGCATTGCGCCGTGCCATGGAGGTGTTCTGGGAGCACGGCTACGAGGGCTCCTCGATGAGCGACCTCACCACCGCGATGGGCATCAACTCCCCCAGTCTGTACGCCGCATTCGGCGGCAAGGAGGCGCTGTTCCGCGAGGCCATCGGCCTGTATGGGCGAACCGACGGCGGCTACACCGACCGCGCGCTACGGGCAGCGCCGACCGCGCGGGCCGGCATCGAGTCGATGCTGCGGGACAACGCCGCCGCCTACACCGAGGAGAACAAGCCGCACGGCTGCATGGTGGTACTCGCGGGCTCCACCTATACCACCCGCAGCACGAGCATCCGCGACTTTCTGATCGAAAAGCGCCGCGAGACAACCGAAGACATCCGCAAGCGCCTCGCCCGCGGCGTCGTCGAGGGTGATCTGCCGGCGGGGACGAACACCGCCGCCCTGGCGAGCTTCTACACCACGGTCCTCTACGGCCTGTCCATCCAGGCCCGCGACGGAGCCTCTCTGGCGGACCTCACCGCTTCCATCGACTGCGCCATGGCCGCCTGGCCCGTCCCGATGACCTGACGCGACAGTCGCGCGGGCGGCATCTACTTCCGCCGCAGGGCGGCGATACGCTCGCCCAGTTGTTCGGCAGTGGCCAGCGCGGTGGGCGGACCACCGCATTCGCGGCGCAGTTCGCCGTGGATCACGCCGTGCGGCTTGCCGGTGCGGTGGTGGTGCATGGCCACCAGACTGTTGAGTTCCCGGCGCAGTTCGCCGAGCCGGTCGGCAGTGGCGACGCGTTCAGCGGCGCTGGCCACCTGCGGGCCGGGCTCAGGGGCGGCCGTTGCCCCGCCACGGTCGGCGATCTGACGGGCCTGCCGGTCGCGCAGCAGCGCGCGCATCTGCTCGACATCGAGCAACCCGGGAATACCCAGGTAGTCCGCCTCTTCGTCGCTGCCTGCGAAGGTGGCGGTACCGAAGGACGATCCGTCGTAGATCACCTGATCGAGTTCGGCGTCGGCCGCCAGCGCGACGAAGGGTTTCTCGTCCTCGCCCGGCTCGTCCTTCTGCTTGTTGGCGTCTACCAGCAGCTCGTCGTCGAGGCCGTTCTTCTCCCGGTGCGGCTTACCGATGACGTGGTCGCGCTGCAACTCCAGCTGAGCGGCCAGATCCAGCAGCACCGGCACCGAAGGCAGGAACACACTCGCGGTCTCCCCAGACTTGCGGGCGCGCACGAAGCGGCCGATCGCCTGCGCGAAGTACAGCGGGGTGGCAGCGCTGGTCGCATACACGCCGACCGCCAGGCGCGGCACGTCGACGCCCTCCGACACCATGCGCACCGCGACCATCCACGGCTGGGTGTTGGTGCTGAACTCCGCGATCCGGTTCGAGGAGGCCGGGTCGTCGGACAACACCAGCGCCGGCTTCTCACCCGAGATATGTTCCAGCAGTTCGGCGTAGTCGCGGGCGCGTTCCTGGTCGGTGGCGATCACCAGCCCGCCCGCATCGGGCATGCCGGAGGCGCGCTTCTGGCGCAGCCGGATGTCGGCGGCGCGCAGCACCGCGGATATCCAGTCGCCCGCCGGGTCCAGCGCGGTGCGCCAAGCTCGGGCGGTCTGCTCGGCGTTCAGTGGTTCGCCGAGACGGGCGGAGTACTCCTCGCCCGCGCTGTCGCGCCAGTGCGCCTCACCGGAGTAGGCGAGGAAAACCACCGGGCGCACGACACCGTCGGCAAGGGCCTCGGCGTAGCCGTAGGTGTGGTCGGCGCGAGACTTCGGGAAGCCGGACTCGTCGGGTTCGTAGACGACGAACGGGATCTGGCTGTCGTCGCTGCGAAACGGGGTCCCGGTCAGCGCGAGGCGGCGGGTCGCGTCCCCGAATGCCTCGGCCGTCGCGTCACCCCAACTCTTCGCATCGCCCGCGTGGTGGATCTCGTCCAGAACAACCAGGGTCCTGCGGTTTTCGGTGCGCACCCGATGCCGGAAGGGATGCGCGGCGACCTGCGCGTAGGTGACCACGACGCCGTGATAGTCACCCGAGGTTGCGCCGGTGGAGTTGGAGAACCGCGAGTCCAGCGCGATCCCGACGCGGGCCGCGGACTGCGCCCACTGGTGCTTGAGATGCTCGGTCGGCGCGACCACTGTGACCTGGTCCACGGTGCGGTCGGACAGCAACTCCGCGGCGATGCGCAGCGCGAAGGTGGTCTTTCCCGCGCCCGGGGTAGCCACCGCGAGGAAGTCCCGGGGTGCCGTGGCCAGATATTTCGTCAGCGCACGTCGCTGCCAGGCGCGTAGGGCGCCACCGACGCCCGTGCTCGCTACTCCCGAATCGCTCGGCGTCTCCGCTTCTCCCGCCACAGCGGCGCCACCCGACCCAGTCACGCAGACGACCATAGCGGCCCGGCACGGCGTGTCGCCAAACCGACGCGGTGTGCGCGATGGGCATCACACGTCACCTGCCAGGACAATGGAGGTTCCGACGCCCACCGACACGTCGCACCGACAAACCGATGCGAACACGCGAAGTACGCGATGCTGTAGGCACGATGACCGACGACACTGCCCTCACCAGCGATCCGCCGCGGACCGGCGCATCCTCGCACTCCGCCGCGGTGCGCACCAGGACGTGGGCCGACCGAACGGGCGCGATGGCGGCGCACGCGGGCAGGAAGACGGTCACGCTGGTCGTGCGGGTGGCGGAGAAGGCATGGGAGGACTCGATCTTCGCCAAGTCGGCCGCGGCGGCGTTCTGGCAGACGCTCTCGCTCGCGCCGCTGCTGCTCGGGGTGCTCGGCAGCCTCGGGTACGTCGGGGGGTGGTTCGGCCCGGACACGGTGGAGATCGTCGAGTCCAAAATCATCGTTTTCAGCCGCGACCTGTTCAGCGCCACCGTGGTGTCGGATCTGATCCAGCCGACAGTGCAGGACGTGCTCGGACGCGGGCGGGGCGCGGTGGTGTCGGTGGGATTCGTGCTGTCGCTGTGGGCCGGGTCGTCGGCGATGGCCACGTTCGTCGACGCGATCGTCGAGGCGCACGACCAGCAGGACGCGCGGCATCCGGTGTGGCAGCGCATCTTCGCTCTGCTGCTGTATGTGCTGTTCCTGGTGGCGGCGGTGTTCATCCTGCCGCTGGTGGCGCTGGGGCCGACGCTGATCGGGCGGGTACTGCCCTCGGCCTGGCGGGCGACCGGATTGCAGCTGCTGGATTTCTTCTACTACCCGGGCGTCGGCCTGCTCCTGATCATCGGGCTCACCACCCTGTACAAGCTGGCGCTGCACACATCGCTGCCCTGGCACCGGCTCTTCGGCGGGGCGATGGTGGCCGGGGTGTTCTTCATGACGGCCAGCGAGGTGCTGCGACGCTACCTGGCGTGGGTCAGCAGGACCGGCGTCACCTACGGCGCGCTGGCCACCCCGATCGCGTTTCTGCTGTTCACGTACTTCCTCGGCTTCGCGGTGATCCTCGGCGCCGAGTTCAACGCCGCAGTGCAGGAATTCTGGCCCGCCCGCGCGACGCGTATGGAGCAGGTGAAGGAGTGGATCGCCAATCAGGTGCGTGGCGACAGCGGCGCGAACGCCGAAGCGCCGACCGAGGACGAATCTCCGCCAGCCCCGACCACGCCGGACCCGCGCCGCGCCGCGCCGCCCTCGACCGGCGGGCCGGCACCGTCCTCGACCGATCCCTAATTCGTGACAGTCTCACCGTTGCGCGCGCCATCGCCGCGGCCGTCGATGCCGCATGGGGGCGACGACACTCAGTCACCCTTGCGAAGGCCGTCGTAGACCTTCTTGCACTCCGGGCACACCGGCGAGCCGGGCTTGGCCGAACGGGTCACCGGAAAGACCTCTCCGCACAGCGCGACCACGTGAGTGCCCATGACGGCGCTCTCGGCGATCCTGTCCTTTTTGACGTAGTGGAAGAACTTCGGGGTGTCGTCGCCCGTCGTCTCGTCGGTCGTCGTATCCGGGCGAACCATGGTGTCGGTGCTCACGCATTCCATGATGCCGCATCGCGGGATCAGAGGCTGACCATGGTGTGTGCGTGGACGGACCGCTAGTGGAAGACTCGGTGTATGCAGCAGAACGGCGATCCCCCCTCCGCCGACGGCCGCGACCGCGAAGAGCACCCCGACGTGACGATGCCGACGCAGCCCCGCCGCTCCTCCGGATACTTTCCAGGAAGTGACGACAAACACCCGGTGCTGATCACCGAGGCCGCGCCGTCGCTGGAGGACCAGCACCGCGCACGCGTCCGCCGGTACACCATCATCATGGCGTTCCGCATCCCGTGCCTGATCCTGGCCGCGGCCGCCTACAGCGCCTTCGGCAATCCCCTGCTGTCCATCCTGATCATCGTCGCCTCCATCCCCCTGCCATGGATCGCGGTCCTCATCGCCAACGACCGCCCGCCGCGGCGCAAGGACGAGCCCAGCCGCTGGGACCGGCCCCGCACCGCCATCGAGTCGCGCCCGCACAACGCCATCGACAGCTGAGCTCGGCGCACTGAATCCACGGCGCCGAGGAGATCCCGGCGTCAGGACAGTTGCGGAGCGCGACGGATGACAGCCGACATCACCGCGGCGGCGCCACAGAGCGCGCCCGCGAGGTACCAGGCCAGGTTGTAGCTGCCTTGCATGTCACGGATGACGCCCGCGCCGGTGGCCGCGACGGCCGAGCCGATCTGATGGGAGGCGAAGACCCAGCCGAACGCGACGGGGCCATCGTTGCCGAACAGTTCCCCGCACAGCGTGACCGTCGGTGGCACCGTGGCGACCCAGTCCAGGCCGTAGAAGATGATGAAAACCCACAGGCTCGGCTGCGTGTCCGGACCGAGCAGCGAGGGCAGGATCAGCAGCGACAAGCCGCGCAACGTGTAGTAGCCGATCAGTAGGTAGCGCGGGTCGACACGGTCGGTCAGCCAGCCCGAAGCGATGGTTCCCGCGACGTCGAAGATGCCGACGACCGCGAGCAGGCTCGCCGCGGTGGTCGGGGGCATGCCGTGATCGTGCGCCGCGCTGACGAAATGGGTGCCGACCAGGCCGTTGGTCGACGCGCCACAGACAGCGAATCCCCCGGCCAGCAGCCAGAATCCGGGCCTGCGCGCGATCCGGCCGAGCACGGTCAGCGCGCGGGATGCGCCACCGGCGGCTCGCACACGTACTCCGATCGAGCTGCCCGGCTCGGCACCGTAAGCGGTCGCGCCGACATCGCTCGGATAATCCCGGATGAAGAGCAGCACCAGCGGCGCCACGGCCAGCGCCGCACCCGCCACGATCAGCGACGGCAACCGCCAGCCGTGCGCATGCGCCAGCGCCGATACCAGCGGCAGGAAGATCAGCTGCCCGGTCGCGCCCGCCGCAGTGAGCACGCCGGTGACCAGACCGCGCTGCCGCACGAACCAGCGGCCGGTGATGGTCGCCACGAACGGCATCGACATCGACCCGACCCCGACGCCGACAAGCAGGCCCCAGGTCAGGATCAGATGCCAGGGCGCGGACATGAACACTGTCAGCCCGCTGCCTGCGGCGACCAGCACCAGCGCGCAGGTCACCACCCTGCGGATGCCGAACCGGTCCATCAGCGCCGCCGCGAACGGCGAGATCAGACCGTACAGCAGGAGATTCAGCGAGACGGCCGTGCCGATGGTGCCGTGCGACCAGCCGAACTCCTCGTGCAGCGGGTCCATGAGCACGCTCGGCACCGACCGAAAGGCGGCGGCGCCCAGTAGCGCGACGAACCCGACCCCCGCGACCAGCCATGCGGGGTGCATGCGCGGCTGGCGCGCGGTGTCGACGGGAACCGGGGTCGGCGGCGTCTGCAGTTCGGTCACCCGCTGAGCGTGCCGGAAGTTACCTCCCTAGCGAGTGGCCGGAACGCCACAAAACACCAAATTCGTGCCAACGTGGCACCCGCCGCGCTTCGACAACCCGGGGAGGTGTACCTAGGGTGTGGCGGGGCAACAAGACAGGAGTGAACATGATTCGGTGGATCTGGGCTTTCCTGGACCGGCCGGCACAGCGCTTCGACGACTGCGCGAAGTTCTGGTCCACGGTCACCGACACCCAGCCCTCCCCTCGCCGCGGCGAGAACGACGAGTTCCTGACCCTCTTGCCCGATCCCGCGTTGTTCGCCGCGGCAGGCATCAAGATGCAGGCGGTGACCGGTCTCGGCGGTGTGCACCTCGACCTGGACGTCGACGACATCGCGGCCGCCGCCCGCATCGCCCTCGAGCTGGGCGCCGAGCTGGTCGCGAACCACCCGGACTACGCCGTGCTGCGCTCCCCCGGCGGCCAGACGTTCTGCTTCACCCCCAGCGGCCGTGTCAAGGGCAGGCCCGCCCCCGCCGTGCATGCGCCCGACGGCACGCTCTCGCGCCTGGACCAGGTGTGCTTGGACATCGGCCCCGCCGACTACGACGCCGAGACCCGGTTCTGGAAGTCGTTGACAGGGTGGGAGCTCCGGCACGGCAGACTGCCGGAGTTCGCCCGGCTGTGCCCCGAGCAGCAGCTGCCGGTGCAACTGCTGCTACAGCGCCTCGGCGAGGGCCGTCCGACCAGCGCACACGTCGACCTGTCCGCCGGGGACATCGACGCCACCGCCGCCTGGCACGAGTCGCTCGGCGCGACCGTGGTGCACCGCCACGAACACTGGATCGTGTTGAGCGATCCGGGCGACGCACCGTACTGCGTCACCGCCCGCGACCCGAACGGCCTCTGAATCCCGCTCACGAATCGCGTACCGGCACGGCGCTGTTCGCGCCTGGAACTCGCGGCACCCAGTCCCTCGGGCAGTACCTGGCGTGCCGAGCGGCGACCGGGCGAACGCCTGGTCGGTGCTGGATGGTTGCGGTGGCAGAGTACTGATGTGCCTACGAACCGATCGACCACCACCGGATCGCTGCTCACCGCGCTCTGCCCAGACCTGCGCACCGCGCTGACCAGGGTCGGTTACGACGCCGATACCCTGCTCGAAGTGCTCGGGGCGGACGCGCACGCGGCACTGGGCCGCTCGGAGCCGGTTCCGGTGCGCCGCGCGGCACGCCATGCCGGTGAACTCGGCACCCTCATCCGTCTGCTGCTGCTCGGCGATGCCCTGCCCGAACGGGAGGTGGCCGCCGCGCTGGCGCCGGTGGACATCGGCCGAGCGGTCGCCGCGGGCCTGCTCGTCCGCGACGGCAACGCCCTCCGGGCGGCGCTGGATCTGCGCCCGCTGGACGCAGGCGCAGGCACCCGGTGGATTCTGTCCGACCTCGACGACTCGATGCGCAGGCGCGCGCTGACCGAGGACCATGTGCTCGGCGTCGGCCATGCCTCCCTCTCGCTGCTGCGCGCCACGCCGACGCGCCCGGTCGGCACGGTGCTCGACCTCGGCACCGGCTGCGGAGTGCAGGCCGTGCACGCCGCCTCCTACGCCCAGCGGATCACCGCCACCGATGTCAACGGCCGCGCGCTGTGGCTGGCCGAAGCCACCGCGGCGCTCAACGAACTCGACATCGAGCTGGTCGAAGGCTCCTGGTTCGAGCCGGTCCGGGGCAGACGCTTCGACCAAGTGGTGGCGAATCCGCCGTTCGTGGTCGGTCCCACCCGCATCGAGCACACCTATCGCGATTCCGGCCTGGCCCTCGACGGGGCAAGCGAATTAGTGATCGCGCAGGCCGCCCACCTGCTCGCGCCAGAAGGCACCGCCGCAATGCTGGCGGCATGGGTACACGTCGACGGCGACGACTGGCGCGGGCGGGTCTCGTCCTGGCTGCCCGCACACGGCGTCGACGCCTGGGTGGTGCAGCGCGACGTCGCGGACCCTGCTCTCTACGTCGGCACCTGGCTTCGCGACGCGGGCCTCGACCCGCGCGACCCGTCCGCGCAGGCCCGCGCCGAGGAATGGCTGAACGCGTTCGCCGCGGCGAACGTCGAGGGCATCGGCTTCGGTTTCGTCTACCTGCGCGCCATCGACGGTCCGACCGAACTGCTCGCCGAAGACCTCACGCACGGCTTCGACGACCCGCTCGGCGACGAGGCCGTCCGCTACTTCGAGCGCTCGTCCTGGCTACGGGCCGTCGCCGGTGACGAAGGTCTCGCCTGGTCCGCACGTTTCGTGGTCAACCCGGCGACTGCGCTGGAGCGCGTCTACCTGCCCGGTCCCGACGGCTGGGCGCCCGAGGTAGCGCGGGTGCACCGCGGCGACGGCCCGCGCTGGCAGCACGAGGTGGACGAGACCACGGTCGCCTTGCTGGCGGGAATGCGCCCGGACGGCCTCCCGTTGTACGAACTGATCGAGCTACTGGCGCTCGCCGACGGATCCGACCAGGTGACTGCCGAGTTCGCGGCCGATGCGCTGTCCGTGGTGGCCGGATTGGTACGTCACGGATTGATAGAGCCCGTGTAACCACACGGCTATCGCTATGCGGAGGTCGTGTGCAGGTCCTGCGCAGGGATCGCCCCCCTACCGGGTGTTTCTCAGGAACTTCTCAGACGAGAGTGCCAAAAACCGCAGTTCAGAGCGGTTTATGAAAGCAGTAGCGGGGAACTTTCTCTTTGTCGGGTCCGTTGATCGGAGTGAGACACCACCGACAGGAGGCAAGTCATGACAAGCCCCGCCACCACTCGAGTGCGCACCAGCGATTTGGACCTCGACGCCCAGAGCCCCGCCGCCGACCTGGTACGTGTGTACCTGAACGGGATCGGCCGCACCGCGCTGCTCACGGCTGCCGACGAGGTCGAGCTGGCCAAGCGCATCGAGGCGGGCCTCTATGCGCAGCATTTGTTGGAGACCGGCAAACGGCTGTCGGCCACCCGCAAGCGCGATCTAGCCCTCGTCGTGCGTGAAGGCCAGACCGCCCGCTCGCATCTGCTCGAAGCCAACCTTCGCCTCGTTGTCTCGCTGGCCAAGCGCTACACCGGCCGCGGCATGCCGCTGCTCGACCTCATCCAGGAGGGCAACCTCGGCCTGATCCGCGCCATGGAGAAGTTCGACTACGCCAAGGGCTTCAAGTTCTCCACCTACGCCACCTGGTGGATCCGTCAGGCCATCACCCGCGGCATGGCCGACCAGAGCCGCACCATCCGACTGCCCGTCCACTTGGTCGAGCAGGTGAACAAACTGGCACGGATCAAGCGGGAGTTGCACCAGCAGCTGGGCCGCGAGGCCACCGACCAGGAACTGGCCAGCGAGTCCGGCATTCCGGTCGACAAGATCTCCGATCTGCTCGACCACAGCCGCGACCCGGTGAGCCTGGACATGCCGGTCGGCAACGACGAAGAGGCCCCGCTCGGCGATTTCATCGAGGATTCCGAGGCCACCTCGGCCGAGTCCGCGGTCATCGCCGGTTTGCTGCACCACGACGTGCGCAGTGTCCTCGCTACCCTGGACGAGCGGGAGCAGCAGGTCATCCGGCTGCGATTCGGCCTGGACGACGGCCAGCCGCGCACCCTGGATCAGATCGGCAAGCTCTTCGGCCTCTCCCGCGAACGGGTGCGCCAGATCGAGCGTGAAGTCATGGCGAAGCTGCGCAAAGGCGAGCGCGCCGACCGGCTCCGCGCCTACGCCAGCTGATCGATCGCCACTGCCGGCTACTCCGAGACCTGCCCGGAGTCCAGATCGGTGACTCGCCCGCAGGCGTCACCCTTCCGCGCCGACCGGTCACAGCGCTTTCCTGCCCTTCCACACTGGCCGGTGTGCTCCACACACCGGCCACGCGGACCTCAGCCCAGCCTGCGCGGGCCGGTGTCGAAGCGGCTCGGTTCCGGACCGATGCGCCCGCGTGCGTAGAGGATCTCGGCCGAGGTCGGCGACGCCAGCACCGGGTCGAAGGACAGCTCCCGCATTTCCGGCAGGTCGTCGAAGAGGGCCGAGATGCGCTGGGCCAGCGCGGCGAGGGCTGCCTTGTCGACGCGCGGACTCGCCGGTGTGCCGGACAGCAGCGGGGCGGCGCGTGGCGCGTCGATCAGAGCCGTGGCCTCGTCGGCGGTCAGCGGAAGCGCCCGGTAGGCACGGTCACCGAGTAGTTCGATGATCAGACCGGATAGGCCGAACTCGATCACCGAGCCGAAGGACGGGTCGTCCTGCACGCGCAGAATGCAGCCGACGCCCTTGGTGGCCATCTTCTGGATGTGCAGCATGGGGTCGCCGCACAACTCGGCCAGATCGGTATACGCCTGCCGAACCGCTTCCGGACGCCACAGGTCGAGCCGGACGCCGGTGAGATCCGGCCTGCGCCGCCACAATTCGCCGGTTGCCTTCGCCGCCACCGGGTAGCCGAGTTCCTCTGCCGCCGCGATCGCCTCATCAGCGTTGTGCACCTCACGAAACTCCACAACCGAGATGCCGTAGCAGGCGAGCAGTTCCACGACTTCCAGATCGGTAAGCCAGCGACCGCCCGATCCGGCCATCCACTTCGCCATGAGCTTTCGGGCACGGTCGGTGTCGATTCCTTGCGGCCGCACCACCGGAGAAATGGGCCTGGTTCGCCATTCGGCGTAACGACGGACCCGGGCCAGTGCCCGCGCGGCGCGTTCCGGGTCGGGATAGGAAGGTATCGAGCCCCGCACCGCGGTGGCGCCCGCGCCGCGCACCGCCAGTAGGTTCGGAATCCCTTGCTCGGCAACAAACGTGGTGAGAAGTGGTTTCTCGGCTTCGGGCACGGCGGCCGCCGCGGCGCGGATGGCATCGGCGAACCCGCCGGTCGGCAACGGCACCGGAGGCGCGAAAACGACGATCACGGCATCGTTCTCGTCCGACCGCAGGGCGGCGACCATTGCGTCGAGATAGTCGCCGGGCGTCGCCTGCGGCCCCAAGTTCACCGGATCGCCGACCTCGAGGCCCTCGCCCTGGGCCGCGTCGACGGCCAGCCAGTTCAACGCCGCGCTGTTGCCCACCACCCCGAGCCGCGACCCGCGGGGCAGCGGTTGGTAGCCGAGCAGGGCGGCACAGTCGAAGAGTTCGGAGATCGAGTCGACCTGGACGATGCCCGCCTGCGCGAACAGGTCTCGCACGATGGACCGGTCCATGTCCCCGGCCGCCTGGGTGCGGGCGGCCAAGCGGCCGCTGCTCACCGCGACGATCGGTTTGGTCCTGGCTACCCGGCGCGCGATCCGGGAGAATTTGCGCGGATTGCCGAAGCTCTCCAGGTACAGCAGCACCACATCGGTGTCCGGATCGCTGTCCCAGTACTGCAGCATGTCGTTGCCGGAGACGTCGGCGCGGTTGCCGGCCGACACGAATGTCGACAGACCCAGGTTGCGCGCGGCGGCCTCACCGAGGATCGCCGCCCCCAACGGGCCGGATTGACAGAAGAATCCGATCCGTCCGCGTGCGGGCAGTACCGGAGCCAGAGTCGCGTTCAAAGTCACCGCCGGGTCGGTGTTCGCGATACCCAGCGCGCTCGGTCCGACCACACGCATGCCGTGGCCGCGGGCAGCCACGACCAGCTCGTGTTCGGCCGCCACACCGCCTTGGCCGGTCTCGCCGAAGCCAGCGGTCAGGACAACGAGTCCTTTGACGCCCTTGGCCATACAGTCGTCGAGCACCGATCCGATCGCCGTGGGTGGCACCGCGATCACCGCGAGATCGACCTCGTCCGGTATCTCCCGGACTGTCGCGTAGGCGCGCACCCCGCGCACCGACTTGCGGTGGGGGTTCACCGGGAAAACAGGTCCCTGGAACACGCCCGACAGCAGGTTCGCCAGCACCGCCCCGCCGACCCGGCCCGCCGCCGGGGTGGCGCCGATGACTGCGACCGACTGCGGGGCAAGCAGATTGCCGACGCTGCGCGCCTCCGAGGCCCGTTCGCGGGAATCCCGCACGGACAGTAGCGCTTCGGTGGGGTCTATGGCGAACTCCAGGTGCAACACCGACCCGTCCCTGCTGCGTTCGACCTGGTAGCCCGCCTCGCGGAACACCGTCACCATGACGGTGTTCTCCGCGAGCACCTCGGCGACGAAGGTCTCGATCTTGTTCTCGGCGGCGGCACCCGCCAGGTGCTCCAGCAGGATCGAGCCGAGCCCGCGCCCCTGATGCCCGTCGGCCACGACGAACGCGACCTCCGCGGCCCGCGGCCCACCGCGGTCCAGCAGCTCGTAGCGGCCCACTGCCACGATCGCCTCGCCCAGCTCCAGCACCAGCCCGACCCGGTCGTGATAGTCGACATGGGTGGTTCGGTACAGGTCCTTGGGCGAGATCCGCGGGTACGGGCCGAAGTACCGCAGATACCGGGTGCGGTCGGACAGCGCACCGTGGAACTCCTGCAGCCGGTCGCCATCGTCGGGCGTGATCGGGCGCAGTCGCACGACGCCGCCGTCGGAGGCCAGGACGTCGGCGAACCAGTGTTGCGGGGGAGGTGGCGTGGCGGGGGCGTCCGGAGTATCGGGCAAGTCAGTCACGGGGATCCTCCGGATCGAGACCTAGCAACCCGAAAGTCGCTCGGCGGGTAGCCAGCACGGCCATGTCGACGGCACGTTGGGCGCGGTCGAACTGTGCGTCCCCAGTCTCCCCTGTGCCGCCGGGTCCGTCCCACGGACGGTAGGCGACGTCTCCGCCGTCTCCCATAGTGCACGGCGGATCCGCCTGCGGCGCTTCGACGCGGATCCGATCGATCCAGCCCTGCGGTATCGGCGTCGCCGGGTCGATGGAACGGCCCAACGCGGTGGCCATGAGGTGCGTCCAGGCCCGTGGCACCACCCGGACCAGGCCATATCCGCCGCCGCCGACGGCGAGCCAGCGCCCTTCGGCATGCCGATCGGCAAGTTCGCGCATGGCGCGGAAGGCAGCGCGCTGGCCGTCGACAGTAAGCGCCAGATCGGCCAGGGGGTCCTCTCGATGGGTGTCCACGCCGCACTGGCTGACTACGATCTGCGGCCCGAATGCCGCGACCGCGCCGGGCACCACAGCGTGAAAACCGCGCAGCCACTGCGCATCCCTGGTGCCGGGCAGCAGCGGCAAGTTGATAGAGGTGCCCTCCGCCGCACCCGTGCCGATCTCCTCCGGCCACCCGGTGTTGGGCCACAGGGTCGCTGGGTGCTGGTGCAACGAGATGGTCAGCACCCTGGGGTCGCCATAGAAGGCCCGCTGCACGCCGTCTCCGTGGTGCACGTCGACATCGATGTAGGCGATGCGGTCGAAACCATGGTCCAGCAGCCAGGAAATCGCCACCGCCGGGTCGTTGTACACGCAGAATCCGCTGGCTGAATCGGGCATCGCGTGGTGCATGCCGCCGCCGATGCTGACCGCCCGCTCGGCGCGGCCCTCGGCGATCTCACGCGCCGCGGACAGGGTGCCGCCCACAATCGTGGACGCCGCCTCGTGCATGTGCGGAAACACCGGATTGTCCGGCGAGCCCAGACCGTACGGCGGCGCAACGGGCGAACCGACCGGGGGTACCGCGTGCTCGACCGCCTCGATGTAGTCGGGCGTGTGGATGCGCAACAGGTCCGGGAGCCCGGCGGGGCCAGGCTCGAGCAGCTCGACACCGTCGAGCAATCCGAGACTTTCCGCCAGCGCCATGGTGAACTTCAGACGCACCGGTTTCATCGGATGCTCCGCGGTCCAGGTGTAGTCGAGGAACCGATCGGTCCAGACGACGGTTCCCGCCCGATCCGCACCGGACGAGGTCGGCGCCGGAGGTTCGCTGCGCGGTGCAGTGTCCATACTCGCAACGCTAGCGGGAAGCAAGCGGCCCCGCGAAACGTTCCCATGCAGTACAAATACAAGCAAGTGCGATCGCGGCTGCCCGCCGTGCGCCGGCCGCATCCCGCGGTGTCGGCTGTGAGGTCGCACAGCGTAGAGCGACACGATCCGGTACACGGCGGTGCCGTCGTGCGTGGGTAGAATTCGTGCCGACGAAGGGGTAACAGGTGAAGGATCTGGTCGACACCACGGAGATGTATCTCCGTACCATCTACGACCTCGAGGAGGAGGGCGTGGTGCCTTTGCGCGCCCGGATCGCCGAGCGCCTCGAGCAGAGTGGACCGACGGTGAGCCAGACCGTAGCGCGGATGGAGCGCGATGGTTTGCTGTTGGTTGCCGGAGACCGTCACCTGGAGTTGACCGAGAAGGGTCGCAGCATGGCGGTGGCGGTGATGCGCAAGCACCGGCTGGCCGAGCGGCTGCTCGTCGACATCATCGGGCTGGACTGGCAGAACGTGCACGCCGAGGCCTGTCGCTGGGAGCACGTGATGAGCGAGGACGTCGAGCGGCGTCTGGTCGAGGTACTCAACCACCCGACCACCTCTCCCTACGGCAACCCCATTCCCGGCCTGGACGAGCTCGGTGTGGTACCCGCGACAAGCGCCGAAGAGACACTGGTCCGGCTGTCGGACCTGCCGCACGGCCAGATGCACGCCGTGGTGGTGCGCAGGCTCGCCGAGCACATCCAGACCGACCCCGAGGTCATCGGCCAGCTGCGTGAGGCGGGCGTGGTGCCGGACGCGCGAGTGACGGTGGAGACCAAGCCGGGTTCGGTGGTCATCACCGTGCCGGGCCACGGCGGTTTCGAGTTGTCGGACGAGATGGCCCATGCCGTCCAGGTGAAGCGGGTCTGACGCGTGAGACTTCTGGTCACGGGTGGTGCCGGCTACGTCGGCGGCGTCTGCGCGCAGGTTCTGCTCGAAGCCGGACATGATGTCGTCGTGCTCGATGATTTGTCGACCGGCAATGCCGACGGCGTACCCTCCGGCGCCCGGTTCGTCGAGGGTGACGTGGCGCTGGCCGCGCCCGCGCTGCTGGCGGCCGAATCTTTCGATGGTGTCCTGCATTTCGCGGCGCAGTCGCTGGTCGGCGAGTCGGTGCAGCAGCCGGAGAAGTACTGGCATGGCAATGTGGTGAAGACGTTCGAACTGCTGGAGGCGATGCGGCGCGCGGGAACGCCGCGTCTGGTGTTCTCCTCCACCGCGGCCGTATACGGCGAACCGGAGCAGGTGCCGATCACCGAGGACGCGCCGACCAGTCCAACCAACCCGTACGGCGCGTCGAAGCTGGCGATCGACCACGCCATCACCTCCTACGCGATCGCGCATGGGCTGGCGGCGACCAGCCTGCGGTATTTCAATGTCGCGGGCGCCTATGGCGGTCTCGGCGAAAACCGCCTGGTCGAAACCCATCTCATCCCGCTGGTGCTGCAGGTCGCGGCCGGGCACCGCAAGGCAATCGCGGTATTCGGCACCGATTGGCCGACCCCGGACGGCACCGCGGTTCGTGACTACATCCACATCCGCGACCTCGCGCAAGCCCATCTGCTGGCCCTGGCGACCGCCGAAACAGGCACGCACCGCGTCTACAATCTCGGCAGCGGTACCGGATTCTCCGTCCGCGAAGTGATCTCGGCCTGTGAGCGCGTCACCGGCCTGCCGATCGCCGCGCAGGACGCGCCGCGCCGCCCCGGTGATCCCGCGACGCTCATCGCCTCCAGCGAGCGCGCAATCGCCGAACTCGGCTGGCACCCTGAGCACAACGACCTCGATGAGATCGTCACCGACGCCTGGGCTTTCCTCCAGTCGCTCGGAGCGCGCGCACACAGCGCGAGCTAGGGCCGTCGGCTCCGCCCGCGTCGGTCGTTTCCCGGATCGGGCGAGCGTGACCTCGCCGCCGCACCAAGACGGACACCGCGTTCTCGACCCGAAGCCTTCAGGTCGCACCGAAGTGGTCAGCGGGATCACCGCCGGTGTACCCCGCGCACGATCGCGGGCTTCAGTGTGACGCTCCGATGACCCGGTCGTGTCACCTACGCGCACAAGATGTTTCATGGAGCGGGCGTGCCGAGGTCGACACCCAGACCTGCCGCGGTGTGATAGCCACTATGGGCAAGGCGGCGTAATTGTTCCGGACGCATACCCAGCCGCAGCGCGGTGTCCAGCAGGACAGCCATCGGATGATCCGGGTCCGCGTCCAACGCCGCATCCAAGGCGATACCCGCGAGCGGACCATCGCCCCGGACGTACGCGCTATAGCCGAGCAAAACAGCAGCTTCGGCGCGATCCGCGCCGGACAGGGCGCGGGCCAGCGCGGCCCACAACGCCTCGGCCGCGGCGGCGTGGTCGCCGACGGACAGGGCGAACATGGTGTCCCGTACGGCGCGATCCCGCAGAGCAGCAGCCAGTTTCGCGAGCTCGGGCGCCATCAGCGCGGCGCCCGACGCGATATTGGCGACCTGCCACAGCACGTAGTCGAGCGCCTGCCTGCTGTATCCGTTGGGATCGCCGCGGCGCGCGGCGCGCGCGTAACGCTCCCGCGCGAGCGCCAGTGCGCCCCCCAGCTGTGCCGCCACCTCGGCATGCGCCCGAGGATCCTCGGCGACCAGATCGGTGAGTTCGGATCGGGAGCCGCGAATCGGCCTGCCGTCCAACACATGGGTCAGGGCCACCACCGAAGTGGCCGGATCCCGCAGCGCCCCCTGCCGATCCGGGCCCGACAGCGTCCACCAGCGCTGCCCGGGTGCGATCGCACGCACCGCCCACACACTGCCGAGCGAGATGTCGCACGCGGCCAGCCGCCTGCCGAGCGCACCGACCAGCGCATCGAATCGCCCTGCGGCACAGCGGGGGCGGTCGGTGCCCCCGTGTGGTCTCGGCTCTTCGGCGCGATCGTCGACGAGGACCGCGAGCACCTCGACCGCTTCGTCGTGCGCGCAGATTCGCGCCACACATCCCGCCAATGTCCCGGGCCGCATCCGTCGCCCATCCGGCTGTTCCAGATCGAACCGCACCACCGCGTCGACCAGCGCGCCGTGGGCGTCCCCCCGCCGCAGGACGAGCACAACCATCGACCGCTCCGGGGTGAACCCCATCATTGCGGGCACGGCCGCGATCAGCTCGCCTGGATCATTCACTCGCACAGTGTGATCCGGGTTTCGGACGAACGGCGGCGGATCCTCCGAACAGCGGACCCGCCGGGTCCGTTCAGCAGGACGACGCGCACCTTCTCCCTCGGTGTAAGCCGCCTTGCTCGAAGACGGCGAGTACGCACCGGTTTCGGCGCGCACCGTCCATGTCCTGGCGCCAGAGGGGGCAGGACATGGCAGCGCACGTCGGCTGCGAAGGCGCGAGCAGAAAGTATTGTCCCGGCCCGCGTGCTCGGCGTCGGCCGGTTCGGAAGTCGGAAACGGGGTCGCGGAAGTGGTCATGTGTCGAGCCTGCGATCCAACCCCACCGTCCAGCCGACGACGACCAGGCATTTCGGATGGGTTGGGGAAGTGGCTTCGGCTGTGAATGGCTCACGCTCACGGTCGTCCCGACCGGCGTCCGTGTCGGTGCCGCCTGCTACCGTGCGCCCGAGCTGGACCGCAGTGCGCTATCGCATCCGCACCTTCCGCACGGCTGCCGTGAACAATTCGTCCAACGTCGCCGTATCCGGCTTGTCGCCGGAAAACGACATGTACGTCACGGAGATTCGCACGCCCTCGACCTGACCGATGAGCGTGCGCATGGACTGGGTCAGACTCGCGCCGCCCACCTCCGGCGCCACCGTCCTGCGTAGCGCCAGTGCGTCGTCGGCGTCGACCGGCGGAGGCGGATCCAGCTCCGTCGTCACGGTGCTCGCCGCGCCGGCGCGGCTCACCCGCACCGATCCGCATTTCGTCAGCCGGGAACGCAGCGACGCCAATGGCTCGTCGGTGCGAGTCAATTCGACGGTCATAGTGGCGCGCGTGTCGTTGTCCGTACCTACCGCGATCGCCGTCTGATCGGGCCCGAATCTCTGTTCCGGCGGCACACAACCACTCGGCTGCACACTCACCCCGCGCCCCATCCCGTCCAGATCCCCAGCGGCCTGGGCGGCTGCCTCCGAGGGCAACACCACCGCTGCGTACGGCGCGGGGAATTGCGCCGGATCCGGCAGCAGCCTCGGCAGTTCGGCGCTCCCGCGCGCGGCAACCGCGGTCGGCGACAACGAGACCGGGTGCCCGGACATGGTCGACCCGCATCCGGCGAGCAGCACCGCGCACGCGACGGGCAGCACACGGCCAAGCCGCGCGCGCGTCGACTCCGCCACGGTCACACACCCACTGTGCCAAACTCCCCGTGGCCGCCCGCGCTGCCACGCCGCCGGGCCGGGAATGCGCGGGGCGCCGACGCTGTTGCCTCGACGTATGGGGCGATGTCCGGCCGTGCGCGGTGGCTGTCACCGCCATAGGGGACAATGGACAGTGGTCCCCCGTCTCGGACAACTGCTTGTCTGTAACCACGGTCGTGGTAGACGACCGAGCAGACAACCACACCTGGTGTGCCGAGGGCGCTCGCCCGGGCCGGAGGAACCGCGCAGGAAGGAGTACGCGATGGACTACGAGTCGCGAATGTACGAACTGGAGTTCCCCGCTCCGCAGCTGTCGGCCGTCGACGGCTCGGGTCCGGTCCTGGTGCACGGACTGGAAGGGTTCACCGACGCCGGGCATGCGGTGCGGCTGGCCACGACGCACCTGCGCGAGAGCCTCGAAGGCGAACTGGTCGCCTCGTTCGATGTCGACGAACTGCTCGACTACCGATCGCGGCGCCCGCTCATGACGTTCAAGACCGATCACTTCTCCGACTACGCCGAGCCGACGCTGAACCTGTGGGCACTGCGCGACACCGCGGGCACCCCGTTCCTGCTGCTCGCGGGTATGGAACCGGATCTACGCTGGGAGAAGTTCACGACCGCGGTGCGGCTGCTCGCCGAACAGCTGGGCGTGCGCCGCAGCATCGGCTTGAGCGCGATCCCGATGGCGATTCCGCACACCCGCCCGCTCGGGGTTACCGCGCACTCCTCCGACCGCGACCTGATCTCCGAGCATCAGCGCTGGCCGGGTGAACTGCAGGTGCCGGGCAGCGCGTCGTCGCTGCTGGAATTCCGCATGGCCCAGCACGGACACGAGTCGATCGGCTTCTCGGTGCATGTCCCGCACTACCTCGCGCAGACCGCCTACCCGGAGGCCGCGCAGACCCTGCTGGAGAACGTCGCCGACAACGCGGGCCTGACGATTCCGCTGGCCGCGCTGGGCGAGGCCGCGGCGCGGGTGCGCGAGCAGGTCAACGAACACATCGCGGGCAACTCCGAGGTGGAGACCGTCGTGCACGCCTTGGAGCGTCAGTACGACAGCTTCGTCACCGCGCAGGAACGGCAATCGAGCCTGCTGGTCGGTGACGGCGAACTACCCAGCGGCGACGAGCTGGGCGCCGAGTTCGAACGGTTCCTCGCCGAGCAGGGCGGCTACCACGGCGAAAACAAGGGCGAGCAGGACTGACCGCACCGCGGTCCCGGTATGCCGATCGCCCCTGCATCGGCATCCGGTAGCAAGGCCGTATGGTGGTCGGAGTGGATCTGACCGAACTGCTCGACATCCCGGGCACCGACGCCGACGCGCTGTACGAGTCGTTCGGGATGTGGGCCGCCGCACAGGGCACCCCGCTGTACCCGGCGCAGGACGAGGCGCTGCTGGAGCTGGCGTCCGGATCCCACGTCATCCTCGCCACTCCCACCGGTTCCGGAAAGTCGCTCGTCGCGGTCGGCGCACACCTGTTCGCGCTGACCCAGGACAAGCGCACCTACTACACCGCCCCGATCAAGGCGCTGGTCAGCGAGAAATTCTTCGCTTTGTGCGAGGTATTCGGCGCCGAACGCGTCGGCATGGTCACCGGCGACGCCGCGGTGAACCCCGAGGCGCCGATCATCTGCGCCACCGCGGAAATCCTGGCGAACATGGCCCTGCGCGAGGGCGCGGACGCCGACGTCGGCCAGGTCGTGATGGACGAATTCCATTTCTACGCCGACCCCGACCGGGGCTGGGCCTGGCAGGTGCCGTTACTGGAACTGTGTGGCGCCCAGTTCCTGCTCATGTCGGCGACGCTCGGCGAGGTGGACTTCTTCGCCACCGACCTGGAGCGCCGCACCGGCCGCTCCACCGCGATCGTCGCGGGCACCGAACGCCCTGTGCCGCTGAGCTTCTCCTACGCCCGTACCCCCATCACCGAGACCCTGGAGGAACTGGTCACCACACACCAGGCCCCGGTGTACGTGGTGCACTTCACGCAGGCCGCCGCCTTGGAGCGCGCGCAGGCGCTGACCAGCGTCAACTTCGCCACCCGCGCGGAGAAGGACGCGATCGCCGAGGCGCTGGGCGATTTCCGGTTCGCCGCGGGCTTCGGCAAGACGCTGTCCCGGCTGATCCGGCACGGCATCGGCGTGCATCACGCGGGCATGCTGCCGAAATACCGCCGCCTGGTGGAACGACTCGCCCAGGAGGGCCTGTTGAAGGTGGTGTGCGGCACCGACACCCTCGGCGTCGGCATCAACGTGCCCATTCGCACGGTGCTGTTGACCGGCCTGACCAAGTTCGACGGGGTGCGCACCCGCAGGCTGAAAGCCCGTGAGTTCCATCAGATCGCGGGCCGCGCGGGCCGGGCGGGCTACGACACCATGGGCACCGTCGTCGTGCAGGCGCCAGAGCACGAAGTGGAGAACACCAGGCTGCTGGCCAAGGCCGGCGACGACCCGAAGAAGCAGCGCAAGATCCAGCGGCGCAAGCCGCCGGAGGGCTTCGTCTCCTGGAGTGAGGAGACCTTCGACCGCCTGGTCTCGGCCCAACCGGAACCGATGGTGTCGCGTTTCGCCGTGACCAACGCCATGCTGCTGAACGTAATCGCCCGCCCGGGTAATTGCTTCGACGCCATGCGCCACCTGCTCGAGGACAACCACGAACCACGCCCCGCCCAACGCAGACACATCCTGCGCGCCATACGTCTCTACCGGGCGCTGCGCGATGCCGGTGTGGTGCAGCAGCTGTCAGAACCCGACGCACAGGGCCGCCGCGCCCGCCTGACCATCGACCTGCAACGCGACTTCGCCCTCGACCAGCCGCTGTCACCGTTCGCGCTGGCCGCGCTCGACCTGCTGGACAAAGCGTCCGCGAGTTATACCCTCGACGTGGTGTCGCTCATCGAATCCACGCTGGAGGACCCGCGCCAGTTGCTGATGGCCCAGCAGCACAAGGCGCGCGGCGAGGCGATCGCCGAGATGAAGGCCGAGGGCATCGACTACGACGAACGGATGGAACTTCTCGAAGAGGTGACCTGGCCCAAACCGATGGCCGAGCTGATCGAGCCGGCCTACGAGACGTACCGGGCCGGACACCCGTGGGTGTCGGAGTTCGCGCCGGCACCGAAGTCGGTGGTGCGCGACATGATCGAACGTGCCATGACCTTCGCGGAGCTGATCTCCTTCTACGAGCTGGCCCGCTCCGAGGGTGTGGTGCTGCGTTACCTCGCCGACGCCTACCGTGCGTTGCGGCGCACGGTGCCCGAATCGGCGCGTACCGAGGAACTCGACGACATCACGGAGTGGCTCGGTGAGCTTGTCCGCCAGGTGGATTCGAGCCTCCTGGACGAATGGGAGCAACTGACCAACCCGGGTGCGGAGACCGATGCCGATCAGATCGCGTTCGGCGCGGAGACGGTGCGCCCGATTTCCGCGAACGAGCGCGCCTTCCGGGTTCTGGTCCGCAACGCCATGTTCCGCCGTGTGGAGCTGGCCGCGCTGCGGCGCTGGGATGAGCTGGCCGAGCTGAGCCCGGGCCGGGACTGGGCGGCCGCGCTCGCGGACTACTTCGCGGAATACGAGCGGATCGGGACCGGGCCCGATGCCCGAGGGCCTCAGTTGTTCCAGGTGGAACGAAGACCGGGATTCTGGCGGGTGCGGCAGGTGCTCGACGACCCGGCGGGCGACCATGGCTGGTCGATCGACGCGGTGGTGGACCTCGTCGAGTCGGATGCCGCGGGCGAGGTCGTCTTCGACGACGTCACCGTGTCTTCCGGCTGACCCACTCACGCTGTCCAGTTCCACAGACATGCAGTTCAGAGGCCTAACTATGCCATTGAGATAGAGCGTGGCGACCGAGCGGCGAATCCAAGGTTTGACGGATTCGTTTCTGGGTAAGGGCCGCTGATACTCTCTCCCCCGCTGCCGTAGCGAAAGATCAACCATGCCCGAATCACCGTATCTGGTCATCCATCCTGAGCGAGTGCGCGAGAACTACCGCGCACTCGATGCCGCCCTGTCCTCGGGCGCGAGCACACCAACGAGGATTCGCTTCGCGGTCAAGGCCAGTCCGGTGCCGGAAATCGTGCGCCTGCTCGACGTGCAGGGCGCGGAGTTCGACGTCGCCAGCATCGGCGAGATCGACCTGTGCCTCGGGCTCGGGGTGGCGCCGGAGCGCCTCTGCTACGGCAACCCGATCAAGAAGGCCACCCATATCGCCCGCGCATTCGCACTGGGCGTGCGCCGCTTCGCCTTCGACACCGAAGACGACCTTGTGCGCATCGTCGAGCATGCCCCCGGCTCAGAGGTGGAGTGCCGCTTCCTCGCCTCGGCTCCGGAGTCCCGCACGCCATTCGGCACCAAGTTCGGCTGCACCCCGGGCGAGGCGTTCCGGTTGCTGGTTCGGGCGAGAGATCTGGGGCTCGTCGTCGCGGGTCCGTACTTCCACGTCGGCTCGCAGCAACTGGACCCCGACGCGTGGCGGATCGGCATCGAGCAGGCGGGCCGGATATCGGCAGCACTGGCGGACAAGGACATTCCGGTCACGTCGGTGAACATCGGCGGCGGACTGCCGATCTCCTACGCCGACGACGCACCCACACTGGGTGAGATCGCCGCGGTGGTGAACCACTCTGCGGCCGAATTCCTTTCCGGGAACACCGGATTGGTCGTCGAACCAGGCCGGGCACTGGTCGGTTCGGCGGGCACCATCCACGCCCAGGTCGTCGGCGTCCGCATCGCGCCGGACGGACGACGCTGGGTGTATCTCGACATCGGCCGGTACAACGGAATGGCCGAGACCGAGAACGAGTACATCGTCTACAAGTTCGCGACGGACCGAGACGGCGACCCCGTCGACGAGGCGGTGGTGGCCGGTCCGACCTGCGACGGCGACGATGTACTGTATCAACGCACGCGAGTCCTGTTACCGACCACGTTGCGAGCCGGTGATCGCGTTCGAATCCTCGACGCCGGTGCCTATACCGCGAGCTATTCGTCGGTGTCCTTCAATGGTTTTCCGCCCTTGACCGTTCATGTCTCGGGCGCTGAGCGAGAGTGAGTTTGCCCATGACGGCGGAATTCACCGGTTGGCATGTGCTAGCCGAGTTCGGTGGTGTCGACGCGGATCTCTGCGACGATCTCGAACGACTCGAATCGGCGTTGCGTAAGTCTCTGCTCGCGGCGGGCGTCACCATCTGCGATGTCGTACACAAGAAGTTCGATCCGCAGGGGGTGACCGTCCTCGCGCTGTTGTCGGAGTCCCACGCCTCGATTCACACCTATCCGGAGTCCGGCGACATCTTCGTCGACGTCTTCACCTGCGGCAGCATCGGCGCCGGTGCCTCGAAGGCGGTCGAAACGCTCCGGGACATGTTGTCCCCCAAGGATGTTCGCATGCAGGTCATCCGCAGGGGTCACGGCGGACAGCGGATCGAGGAACCGGTGGGCGCGGGCCTGACCCGGATCTGGGATCTACACGAGGTGATCGTCGACACCCACACCCCGTTCCAGCACATGGTCATCGCGCGGACCGAGCAGGGCATCAGTTTGTTCTCCGACGATGACCGCCAGTCCACCGAGTTCTCCCAGCTGACCTACCACGAGGCGATGATGGTTCCCGCCTTCGTGCTGGCCGAGAAGTTGGACAACGTGCTCATCATCGGTTCCGGCGAAGGTGTGGCCAGCCAGATGTCGGTTGCGGCGGGCGCCGAGCACGTCGACCACGTCGACATCGATCAGCTCGAGGTCGAGCTGTGTGCCGAGTATCTGCCCTACGGCTACACCAGCGCAGACTTGGCCGCCGCGGTCGAGGGCGAGGGACCGATCACGGTGCACTACGCCGACGGCTGGGATTTCCTCGCGGGCGCCGCCGAGTCGGGCACCCGCTACGACGTCATCGTGATCGACCTGCCCGACGAGCGCGTCGAAGACGCGCAGCACAACCGCCTGTACGAGGCGGAGTTCCTGTCCCGATGTCGTGCTCTGCTCGCGCCCGGCGGTGTGCTGTGCGCCCAGGCCGGGTGCGCGACCATGTGGCGCAACGAAACCCTGAAGCGGTCCTGGCAGCGTTTCCACGAACAGTTCGGCACCGTCGTGCACTACGGCAGCGACGAGCACGAATGGTCGTTCCTGTTCGGCTTGGCCGACAAGGTCGATGACCCGGTCGAGGGGATGACCGATCGCCTCGCCCTGCTGCCGTACAAGGCGGAGACCATCGACGCGCAGGCCTTGGTGCGCGGCGCGATCGAACCGCACGCACTGCGCGTGTAAGCAGACGTCTGAATGCACCGGCTCCGACCGCGGAACCGGTGCATTCGGCGTTTTCCGCAATAACCGAGTTCGGGCGCCGCCGCGGCGACGAGCGGGCAGACGCCCGAACAGCATGGCCGCGCAGGGATTCCGCGGATCAGGAGTGTTGCTTGCGCCACTCCTCGACGTTCACTCCGCCGACACCCCAGTCGGTGAGCGCGACCTCGTCGATGACGACGTAGGTGACGCCCCTGATCAGCCGAGCCTTCTGTTCGCGGGTCACGCCCTCGTCGGTGACCTTGATGTTCACGTACGGCATCAGGCCGCCCTTCCGGAGAGGAACCCACCGTCTACGGGGAAGATGTGACCGGTGGTGAACGCGGCGTCCGCGAGGTACAGCACCGCGGCTGTGGTCTCGGAGACTTCGCCGATCCGGTTCAACAGCGCCAACTTGCCGGAGGCGTCCTCGTCGCCGTCGCCGAACAGCGGGGTGCGGATGATGCCGGGGGCGACTGCGTTGACCCGGATGCCGTCGGCGGCGAGTTCCGCGGCGAGGCTGGTGGTCAGCGCGTGCACGCCACCCTTGCTGACCAGCGCCGCCGAGGCGGGCAGCCCGGCAAGGGCGTGGTTGATCAGCACCGTGCCGATGTTGACGATGGCTCCGCCTCTTGCCTGCTCGCGCAGCCGCCGCACGACGGCTTGTGTGGTGAAGTGGTGCCTTTGAGGTTTCCGTTCAGATAGCTGTCCAGGTCCTGCTCGGTGACGTCCACGAACGGCTTGGCTCCGAAAATGCCGGCGTTGTTGACCAGCACGTCCACCCCGCCGAATCGCTCGACGGCGGCACGCACCAGCGCAGTTCCCGTGGTGGGTGCCCCGATATCGCCCGCGACTGTCACCACTCGGTCGGGGACACCCAGTCCTGTCGCGACGTCCGCGAGCTTGCTCTCGTCGCGCCCGTTGAGCACGACGTTGTCACCGCGTTCCACGAACGCCCGCGCGATGTCGCGCCCGATCCCGCTGGAGGACCCGGTCACGATGATCGTCTTCGCCATTTTTCTCCTTCTCTCATTCGATACGACCGGTCGTCTTGTAATGAGTATGCGAAGACGCCGGAAGCGAGGGCCCCGAATCAGGGCCGGAAGTAGTCGCCGAGCAGGCGATCCAGACACTTGCGCAGCGGTGCCAGGGTCCGGTCGATCTTCATCCTGATCACCGCCCCCTCCCACGATTCCAGCAACATATCGGCCAATTCGATGGCCGCGATATCGGAGCGGATCATACCGAGCCGCTGACCCTGCGCGAGCTGATCGGCGACGCGGTCCCGCCAGGCACCCCATGCACCGGACAGCGATTCCCGCAGTAGCTCACTGCCTTCCAGCTCGCCACCCAGATTCGCGATCAGACAGCCGCCCGTGAATTCGGCCGCGGCGAAATCGTCCATCAGCCGCTCGAAGAACGTCCGCAGTCCGCTCACCGGATCCGGCGCACCATCGAACGCCCCGGTCAGATTCTGCTGCACACAGAGCGAATGGTGCTCGATGATCGCGTGACCGAAGCTCTCCTTGCTGTCGAAGTAGTTGTAGAACGACCCCTTCGGCACGCCGACCTTGTCGAGGATCTGCTTGATCCCGGTGCCGTGGTAGCCGTTCGCGAGGAACCCCGCGGCGCCCTCCTCTACCAGAAGCTGCCGCGTGTCCGCACTGCGCCGTGGTCGTGCCATGCGCGAAATATACGACCGGTCGTCTTGAAATGGCAAGCCGACCTCGATTCCCGCACGGCAGGACCTCACACCACCGGCCCCCCGGCCGAGTCGAACCACACCGGCGCTCCCGGATCGGAGGACAGACCGGGAGCGCGGCGCCCCCGCGCGGATCGAGTAGCGAAAAGGGCCAGATGATCTGCGGCGAACCGATCCCGCTGCCAATCAGCGGAATCGGTGGCGGCCGTCCAGACGTAGGTCCACACCGGTTCGGCCCGGCCACCAACGCGCACCCGGCACAGATCGTATTCGTCGTCCTCGAACGCGTCGAGGATCATCCACTCGGCCGCGCTGAGATCGGTGAGCACGGCGCCGCGGGTCAGCCCGCCGGCAGTGCGGACCAAACCCGGATAGACCCGCCGCGGCAGCACCGCCGCGCGCCAGCCGGTCAGGTCGGCCGGTTCGAGCGACGGAACCCGCCCGAGCAATACCTTCAGCACCTCGGGAAACTGCAGCGTGCCGTAGGCGAACAAGGCATGATCCGGCCCAACGATTCCGCTCAGCCGTCCAGTGCCGATCGGCGATTCCATTCACCTCTCCCCTCACTCGTGCTTCCCACTGTGCCTGCTCTGCACAAACTGCGCGCGGGCACCCACCCGTTTCGGGCGCTGGGTTAGATCGGCCGCTGAACACGGATGATGGCGGCCAGATATTCGTAGTCGTCGGCGCGGGCGCTCGAGGCACGGAACGCCAGGCCGATGGTGCGACCGGGGGCCGGCGCGGTGAAGTGAGCGGTTTCCAGTGTGCCGCGAGCAGTTTCGGCGGTGACCGCCATCTCCGGGATGAGGGTCACGCCGAGCCCGCCCGCGACGCACTGCACCACGGTCGCCAGGGAAGCGGCCCTGGTGTCGCCGACGGCGGCCGGGTGGGCGTCGGCCGAGCGGCAGACATCCAGCGTCTGGTCGCGCAGGCAGTGCCCCTCGTCCAGCAGCAGCAGAGGCAGGGCGTCCAGCACCGACGCCGAGAGGTCCTTGCGCCCGCCGAGCTCATGGCCGCGCGGGGTGACCAGCACGAATTCTTCGGTGTAGAGCGGGATCTCGACCAGACCGGGCATCTCGGTGGGCAGTGCGAGCAGCGCGACGTCCAGCACGCCGGTGCGCAGCCCGTCCAGCAGCCGCGCAGTCTGATCCTCGATGATCTGCGGACGCAGCGCGGGAAGTTTCTTGCGCAGCTCGGGCAACAGGCCGGGCAGCACGTAGGGGGCGACCGTCGGGATGATGCCCATCCGCAGCGTGCCGCCGAGCCCGTCGCCGGTCGCCGAAGCCACGAACCGGTCGGCCGCCTCCAGCGTCGCCATAGCCTTGGGCAGCAACCGCATCCCGGCGGCGGTCACCAGCACACGTCTGGTACTCCGTTCGATCAGCTGGAGCCCGAGCCCGTTTTCGAGCGCCGCCAGCGCCTGCGATAGCGTGGGCTGACTCACACCGAGTCGGGCGGCCGCGGTGCCGAAATGCCGGTATTCCGCGATCGCCACGAATGCACGCAGCTGTGACAGGGTGGGCTGATAAGTCTGATCAGTCACGCCTATCAGTGTAGTGCGACTGATCACCTTTACCTTTTACTGACCCTTCGGCAAGATCGCTCGTGAGCTTTCCCACGCGGCGCGCGCGACGGCACGGAGGCGGCAGCTTGCCCAACCACGAAGGTCCCAGCGAACACCGCACCAGCAAACCAACATGACGAGGAGACAAGCATGGCCCTGCTGACCATCGGCGACCAATTCCCGGCATACAATCTCACCGCTGTCATCGGCGGTGACCTGTCGAAGGTCGACGCTCAGCAGCCAGACGACTACTTCACCAGGATCACCAGCGACGATCACGCAGGCAAGTGGCGGGTCGTCTTTTTCTGGCCCAAAGACTTCACCTTCGTGTGCCCCACGGAGATCGCCGCGTTCGGCAAGCTCAACGAGGAGTTCGCGGACCGCGACACCCAGGTGCTCGGCGCATCGGTCGACAACGAGTTCGTGCACTTCCAGTGGAGGGCCCAGCACGAGGACCTCAAGACCCTCCCCTTCCCCCTGCTGTCGGATCTGAAGCGCGAACTGGCCACGGCCACCGGCGTGCTCAACGCTGACGGTGTCGCCGATCGCGCCACCTTCATCGTCGACCCCGACAACGAGATCCAATTCGTCTCGGTCACCGCGGGTTCGGTGGGCCGCAATGTCGACGAGGTACTGCGCGTGCTCGACGCACTGCAGTCCGACGAGCTGTGCGCCTGCAACTGGAAGAAGGGCGACCCGACCATCAACGCGGGTGAGCTCCTCGCCGCCAGCGTCTGAAACCCTTGCCGCGCCCGTGCTTTCGGGCGCGGCATCACGCAGTCCATCGGAGAACACTACCTACCCCCGCGACACACGGGGCCGATCCGAACAGAGGAATCGCCGAATGAGCATTGAGAACCTGAAGAACTCCCTTCCCGGGTACGCCAAGGACCTCAAGCTCAACCTGTCATCGATCGCACGCACCACGGTGCTGAACGAGCGGCAGCTGTGGGGCACCCTGCTGGCGTCGGCGGCCGCGACCCGGTCGACGACCACGCTGCGGGAGATCGCCGAGGAAGCCGCCGATGTGCTGTCGGCGGAGGCGTACGACGCCGCCCTCGGCGCTGCCTCGATCATGGGCATGAACAACGTGTTCTATCGAGGCAAGGCGTTCCTCGGTGGTCGCTACGACGACCTGCGGGCCGGACTGCGGATGCAGATCATCGGCACCCCCGGCGTGGACAAGGCCGACTTCGAACTCTGGTCGTTCGCTGTTTCCTCGATCAACGGCTGCGCGCACTGCCTCGAGGCGCACGAGCACACGCTGCGCGAGGCGGGCGTGTCCCGCGAGGTGATCTTCGAATCGCTGCGCGCCGCCGCCATCGTGGCCGGAGTCGGCCAGGCCGTGCAGTCGACGGAAGCGCTGACCACGGCCGCGATCTGATCGTCGACCCGATGAGGGCCCCGTCCGCGGACAAGGCCCTCATCGCGTTCGGTGTGCCGGAGACGACAACTCGACGTGGTACGCCCAGGTAGGCTCAGCAACCATGAGCACACAGGTTGACGTGGTGCGGGTGTTCACCGATGCCGCCGGGCGGTTCGGCAACGAGCTGGGGATCACGCGGTCAGCAGACTTGGCCACGGCCGACCCGCAGGCGCTCGCGGCGAAGGTCGGTTACAGCGAGACCGTCGTGGTCGAAGAGCCGGTCGACGAGATCGCCCGGGTACGGATCTACACGCCAACGGTGGAACTCCCGTTCGCCGGACACCCCTCGGTGGGTACCGGCTGGTGGTTCGCGGCGCAGGGCACCCCGGTGCACACGTTGGACGTGCCCGCAGGCCCGGTGGCGGTTCGGCTCGCCGACGGACTGACCTGGATCACCGCGCGCGGCGAATGGGCGCCGCCGTTCACCTTCCACCAGCTCGCCGACATCGAGGAGCTGGCGGCTGTGCAACCGGACGATTTCCCGGGCGGCCCACACTATCTGTGGACATGGTCCGACGAACATCGCGGTGCGCTGCGATCACGCATGTTCGCGCCGAACATGGGTATCGCCGAGGACGAGGCGACCGGTGCGGCGGCCGTCGCTTTGACGGCGCTGCTGCGGCAGGGCCTCGTGATCACCCAGGGCAAGGGGTCCCAGCTGTTCACGGAATGGGACTCCGACGGCTGGGTGCGCTTGGGCGGACGCGTCGTCGCCGACCAGCCGTTGGAGATCTAGACCCGCGTACTCAGGGCAGCAGTACACCCACGATCGGATCGGTACTGGGCGCGTGCGAACCACCGGACGGTTCGACACTCACCGCCAGCAACTCGCCCGACTGGAACGGCGTCACGAAGGGCCGGGTCGCAGACGGCAAATCGGTCAGCACCCCGGCCGACCGAGGCTGCCCTCCGGAGGACACGAGCCACACCTGATACACCCGGTCCGTGGGCGGGGGCGCGACCCCGTCGAACGCGACAACCGCGCGCCCGAGCCGAAGCGAGGCCTCCACCATGAGCGAGCCACCGCCGGCGACCGGCTCCTGCACGGTCCGCACATCCCGCTGACCGTCCGCCTGTTCCACAGCGGGCGCGCTCGGTGCCGGGCCGATGAGCCGCTCCGCGACCACGCTTCCGCCGAGCACCAGACACGCGACCGCGGCAATCGGGACCGCCCACCGTAGCCGCCGCCATGGCGAGACGTGCACCACCGACGGGCCGGCGCCTGGGTCGGTGCCGGGCAGCGCCGACAGGATTCGCGCCTCCAATTCCGGCGGCGGCGCCAGCGCGTCGAGCACCGACAGCCGCCCGATGACCTCGCGCAGCTGCCATACGGTATCGGAGAACTCTTGCCGCACGGCCGGGTCCGCGGCCGCCAGTCGAGCATCGATATGCCTTCGTTCGATATCGGCGACCGCGTCCAGCGCGCACGGGTAGGCGAGGTCGAGTAGTTCCGCATCCGATCGCGGTGGAGTGTCAACCATCGTCGCCTTCCCCGGACAAGCACTTCTCCAATCTTTTCAACCCATCGCGGATACGGGTCTTGATGGTGGGCAGCGGTACCGATAGACGATCGGCCACCTCACGGTAGGTGTGCCCGCTGTAGTACGCGAGAGCGATCGCTTCGCGCTGCGTGGGGGTCAATGTGGCCAGACATCCTGCCACCTGCTGCTCCTCGATGCGCTGCGTCACCGATTCGGCGACGACGTCGTGGTCGCGACCCAGCTGCGCCTGCGCGTAGACCAGGTCCCGGGACGATGCCGAACTCTCCGCGCGAACTCGGTCCACCGCGCGGCGGTGCGCGAGCATCAGGATCCAGCCGAGCGGGCTGGCCAGCGTGGCATCGTAGCGATCGGCCATCGACCACACCTGGAGGTAGACCTCCTGGGTGACCTCCTCGGCGGCGGCGTGGCTCCGGAGGATGCGCACCGTTATCCCGAACACTCGTGGGCTGGTGAGCTGGTAGAACTCGGTGAACGCCCGACGATCCCCCGCGCCTGCCGCCGCGAGCAAGCCGACCAGCCGACGGGTCGCGAGGGTGGCCCGCTTCCCGTCGTATCCGGCGGGAAGCGGGCACACGGATGCCTTGTCATCGTCGTCCTCCCTATCCATCGCTGGATCGCCGGACCGATGCGCTGAAGCAGAACCGTGCTCATTGCTCATGGCCGAATCCCCTGCCTGCATAAACAGGGTTCGGTATGGAGCACGAAGCGGATTGGTCTGTGAACAGGTCAACCCGAGATCGCGGCCACCAGCATGTAGGCGGTACCCGCGTCCATCACCACATGCGGCAGCGCCGCCCACGGCACAGCGGGGCCGGTGAGGGCAGCGATGCACCCACCGGAGCGCACCAGGACACCCAGCGGTCCGCGCGGATGCGCGTGCGTACCCCCGAGGCGGGCAGCCAGTACGACGAGAAGGGCATCGAGCAGAAACAGCCCGGCGAGACCCAGCGCGGGCCCGGCCGCGGGGCCACCGGTGTGTCCGGAGGCCATGTGTCCGGACATCGCGTAGAGCATCGCCGCCGCGGCCGCGATGTGGTATCCGAGCGGGACCAGCCGGTCGATCGGAAGCGGCCGAGCCCGCGTGGAACCTGCCAGGAATCGCGTCACCAGCAGTCCGGCGAAGACGACGGTCATCGCCGTCAGCACACCGCGCAGGGCGTGCGGGCTCACGCCCGAGGGGAACAGCAGCATGCCGAGCATGACCAGACACATCAACAGATGCGCGGCGTCGGACTCGGGGTGGTCGATGATCATCGAAGCATCCTGCGGCCGAGGCGGTTCGGCGGCGGTGGGACCGGCGGCCCGGCCCGGCGGTGCCGCAGGCACCACCAACCGCGCCAACACAATCGCCGCCGCGATCAGGAACGCAGCGACCGCCAGCCACCGCAACACGGCGTACTCCTGCATGAACTGCGCCACACCCCACCACCTCCCGTCACGGCGACCATGGTCGCCGCCCTCCCATGCTCGCATCCCCCCGATGACAAGGGTGTCCTTTTCGGCACTGGCGAGGCATAGGAGGCAGCGCGGCAACACAATTCGGCCGCCGCGCACATAGCGCAGCGGAAGAGGCGCTGGCTAGCGGGGAGAGCCTCGTGCCGCCGCGCAGGCGCGGGCCCATGACGCGTTCACAAGCGTCGCGGCGCACTTACATCGCCGAGGCCACCACGCGCGGCTACGGCTGCGTGAGCCTGGCGTCACCGACTTCTTCCTACCCGCCCGGCGGCCTTACGCGGCATACGGCTTCGACTACTGCGCACCGTTCGGCGACTACCGCACGGACCCCGCACAGCCTATTCACGACGCGGACGTTGCGAGATGCCCACGCGGCCGACCGGTCTCAGCCGAGCGCACAGGTGAATCCGTCGACGAGTTCGACGAGCTGGTCGTCCGTCATGACGAACGCCGGGGAGATCTGCATGGCACCCTGGCCTGCGGCGCGGCTGGAGATCCCATGGGCGCGCAGGGTTTTGACCAGCGGAAGAGCTCCGGCCGGGTCGGCCAGCTGGATCGCCGCCACGGCGCCTAGCCCACTGCGCACCTCAGCAACCCTGGGATGGTCGGCCAGCGCCGAAAGCTGATCGTGCAGGCTGGATTCCAGGCGAAGGGCGGCGTCGAGCAGGCCCTCGCGCTCGATGATGTCGAGGTTCGCCAGCGCGGCCGCGGCGGCACCCGCGTGACCGCCGTAGGTGTAGCCGTGCCGCCACCAGACGCCGCCCGCGAAGAACGGCTCCGCGATGTGCGGGGCGACGAAGACCGCGCCCATCGGAAGGTATCCAGAGGTCAGGCCCTTCGCAGTGGTCATAAGGTCGGGTTCGAGGCCGAATCGGGACGAAGCGAACCAGGCCCCGCCGATCCGGCCGAAGCCGGTCACGACCTCGTCGGCGACAAAGAGGATCTCGTGGTCGCGGCAGACGCGGCGAACCTCGGCGAGGTAACCCTCCGGCGGCAGATAGACGCCGCCCGCGCCGATGATGGGTTCGCAGAAGAACGCGGCGATACGCTCGGCGCCGATCTCCTCGATCAGGGCCAGCAGCGCCTTCGCGTCGTCCCACTCGACGGTGCGCGCATCGGGCATCAGCTGGCCGTAGCCTTCCCGGTTCCCGGGGATACCCGCCAGCGCGGTGCCCGCGACGTGCATGCCGTGATAGGCCATCCGCCGCCCGACGACGACGGTCTTGCGTGGACGCCCGAGTTCGTGCCAATAGCGCCGGGCGAGCTTGGCCGCGGTGTCGACGGAATCGGAGCCGCCGGAGGTGAAGAAGATCTTGCTACCCGGCACCGGAGCCAGCGTCGAGAGCCGCTCGGCCAGCTCCTGGGTGGCCGGTTCGGTGAAGTCGCCGAAATTCGAGTAGTGCGCGATCGTGCGCAGCTGCGCGGCCACCGCGTCGGCGATCTCACCGCGGCCGTGCCCGATGTTGGTGAACCATAACCCTGCGGTCGCGTCCAGGTAGCGGTTGCCCGCCTGGTCGAAGATGTAGGCACCCTCGCCACGGGTGACCACGAACGCGCCGTCCCGTTCGACGGCACCCATGTCGGCAAATCCATGCCATAGCGAGCTCATGTCATCCACGTTTACCCGAAATCGGGCGCCGACTCGCGAGCGTCCGAGCCGCGGAAGACCGCTACGGCATCACGACCAGCGTAAACGCCGCCACCCACGATGCCCTATGGTCACCGTCACACCGCCGGGAGTAGAGGGTGAGAGACATCCCATCTGTCGACTACTCCCTACACACGCGACAGGGACGGTAGCGCAGCAACCGCCGAGCACCGCCGCCCGCACCGCTGTTGTCGGTGCGTCACCGGAGCGGGCCGTCGACGACGGCGGCGACCGCGGCAACCACTGCCCAGCCTCCTCGCGGAAATATCCGGTGGCGGGTTTCGCTAGGCTTGTCGATGCAATGACCAGGACAGCTGCCACCGATCCCCGCGACCTCCGCACCCGCCTGGCGAATCTCTCCCTCCGCGACGAGCATCGGCTGCGGCGCCGGCTGGACCGGGCGCGCGATGGCGACCTCGGCGAGGTCGAAGCCGAGATCGCGGCGGCCGAACTCCGTGTCGAGGCCCGCCGCGCCGCGGTGCCGGAGATCCGCTACCCGCCGCAGCTGCCGGTCACCGCCCGCCGCGAGGACATCGCCGCGGCCATCGCCGCGCACCAGGTCGTGATCGTCGCGGGCGAGACCGGTTCGGGCAAGACCACCCAGATTCCCAAGATCTGTCTCGAGCTCGGCCGCGGCGTCCGCGGCACCATCGGGCACACCCAACCGCGCAGGCTGGCCGCACGCACCGTCGCCGAGCGCATCGCGGAGGAACTCGACACCGAGCTGGGCGACGTCGTCGGCTATACGGTGCGCTTCACCGACCATGCCTCCGAGCAGACGCTGGTCAAGTTGATGACCGACGGCATCCTGCTAGCCGAGATCCAACGCGACCGGCTGCTGCGCCGCTACGACACGATCATCATCGACGAGGCGCACGAACGCAGCCTCAATATCGACTTCCTGCTCGGCTACCTCCAGCAACTGCTGCCACGGCGTCCCGATCTCAAGGTGATCATCACCTCGGCGACCATCGACCCGGAACTGTTCGCCAGGCACTTCGCCGACGACAACGGAACTCCCGCACCGATTGTCGAGGTCTCCGGCCGCTCCTACCCGGTGGAGATCCGGTATCGGCCGCTCGCGCTGGAACTCCCGGTCGCCGACGACGAAGAGGACGAGAACACCCGCATCGTCGACCGGGACCCGGTGGACGCGATCGGCGACGCGGTCACAGAGCTGTTCGCCGCGGGCGACGGTGACGTGCTGGTGTTCCTGTCCGGCGAACGCGAGATCCGGGACACCGCCGACGCACTGCGCGATCTGAAGCTGCCGCGCACCGAGATCCTGCCGCTGTACGCGCGGCTGTCCGCGGCCGAGCAGCACCGAGTGTTCGCTCCGCACAGCGGTCGGCGGGTGGTGCTGGCAACCAACGTCGCGGAGACCTCGCTGACGGTTCCGGGAATCCGGTATGTCGTCGACCCGGGGACCGCACGGATCTCGCGGTACTCGATGCGGACCAAGGTGCAGCGGCTGCCGATCGAACCGGTGTCGCAGGCGTCGGCCCGGCAGCGATCCGGGCGCTGCGGACGGGTCGCCGACGGCATCTGTATCCGGCTGTACTCCGAAGACGACTTCGAATCCCGGCCCTCCTTCACCGAACCCGAGATCCTGCGCACCAACCTGGCCGCGGTCATCCTGCAGATGACCGCTCTCGGGCTCGGCGACGTCGACGACTTCCCGTTCGTCGAGGCGCCGGACCGCCGCGCCATACGCGACGGCGTCGCCCTGCTCGAGGAGCTCGGGGCACTCGCGCGGCGCATCGGCAAGCCAGGGCCTCGGTCGGATACCACGCCGGCACAAGAGGACACGCGACGGCGTGGCGCCGTCGACATGACAAGTCGTCCGAGGGCGAGTACCCGCGACGACGACGCCCTGTCGCTCACGCCGATCGGTCGCGAGATGGCCCAGCTTCCTGTCGATCCCAGGATGGCGCGGATGCTGGTAGAGGCGCAGCGCAACGGCTGTCTGGCCGAAGTGCTGGTCATCGTCGCGGCACTGTCGATCCAGGATGTGCGGGAGCGGCCCGCCGAGCATCAGCAGGCCGCCGACAGCAAACACGCGCGGTTCGCCGTCGATGGCTCGGACTTCCTGGCCTATCTGCGACTGTGGGAGTACCTCGGTGGGCAGCGCAAGTCGCTGTCCTCCAATCAGTTCCGGCGTATGTGCCGTGAGGAGTTCCTGCACTACCTGCGGATCAGAGAGTGGCAGGATCTGCACGGGCAGCTGCGTACGATCACCAGGGGCCTGGGCTGGTCGGCGCACGCGGACAGTGTCGCCGGATCAGGGTCGCCGGATGGCAAGGCCGACAATGGATCACGTGGCTCCGAACGCTCGGCCACACAATCCGGAGGACGGCCACGATCGGGCTCCCGGCGCAGACGATCCGGCGCGTCAGCGGCAGCGGACCGTGTGATTGTCGAGAATGACAGCGCCCCTTGGGATTCCACCGCGATCCATCAGGCGTTGCTGGCGGGCATGCTGTCGCACATCGGGGTGCGTGAAGCGGAATCGCGCGAGTTCCTCGGCGCACGCAACGCCAAGTTCGTGATCTTCCCCGGCTCGTCGCTGGCGAAGAAGCCGCCGCGCTGGGTGATGGCCGCCGAGCTGGTCGAGACCTCGCGGCTCTGGGGCCGGATGGCCGCGAAGATCGAGCCGGACTGGGCCGAGCGGCTCGCAGGCGATCTGGTCAAACGCACCTACTCCGAGCCGCACTGGTCGGCCAAGCGGGGCGCCGCACGCGCCTATGAGCGCGTCACCCTCTACGGCATCCCACTGGTGACCGGAAGACCCGTCGACTACGGCCGGATCGATCCAGAGCTTTCGCGCGAGCTGTTCATCAGACATGCGCTGGTACAGGGCGAATGGCAGACCAGGCACGTGTTCTTTCACCGCAATCGCGAATTGCTCGACGACGTCGCCGATCTTGAGCACCGCGCGCGCCGCCGCGACATCCTGGTCGATGACGAGGTGCTGTTCGAGTTCTACGACAAACGCCTGCCCGCCGACGTCGTCTCGGTGCGTCACTTCGACAACTGGTGGCGCACTGCGCAACGCAAAGCCCCTGCGCTACTGGACTTCTCGACTGCCACCGTGGTCAACGAGGGCGCCGCCGCGCTCGACCCGTCCGGCTTTCCCGATTCCTGGCGTCAAGGCGAGCTCAGCTTTCCGCTCACATACCAATTCGAGCCGGGCACCGAGGAAGACGGCGTCACCGTGCGTATCCCGGTCGAACAGCTCGCCCACGTCCGCGCCGTCGGCTTCGACTGGCTGGTGCCCGGCATGCGCGACGAACTGGCCGCCGCGCTGATCAAGTCACTGCCGAAGGCGTTGCGCCGCAGTGTGGTTCCCGCAGCGGATTTCGCCGCGGCGGCGCTGGCCGCACTGACCCCGCGCGCGGAGCCGCTGCGCACCGGGCTGGCGCGCGAGTTGTCCCGGCTTGGTTCGGTTCCGATCGCACCCTCCGACTTCGATCCGTCCGCGCTGCCCGACCACCTACGCATGACCTTCGCCGCCATCGGTGGCGACGGCACTGCGCTCGCCCGTGGGAAAAGCCTCACAGATCTGAAAACGCAGCTGGCCGAACAGGTTTCCGCCTCGGTCGCCCGCGCCGCCGCGGGCGTGGAACGCCCGCCCGCCACGGTGTGGACCTCCGAGTCACTCGGGATCGTCGCGCCGACGGTGCGCCGCCAAGTGGCCGGACAGACCGTGACCGGATATCCCGCGCTGGTCGCCGAGGGCGACGGTGTGGCGGTCCGCGTGCTCAGCTCCCCAGCCGAGCAGGCCGCCGCGATGCGGCTGGGCACCCGGGCGCTGGTGCTGCACGCGCTGCCTACCTCGGTCCGGTCCGTCACCGCAGGGCTGTCGCCCACGGATCGCCTTGCGTTGAGCCAGAATCCGTATGGCTCGCTGGAGGCGCTGATCGAAGACTGCCGCGCGGCGGCTGTCGATGAACTCATCGCCGCCGCGGGCGGTCCGATGCACACACCGGAGAACTTCGACGCGCTCGTCGCCCGAATCCGTCCCGAACTCGCCGCCGCCGTCACCCGTCTCGTACGCCTGGTCGTGCCGGTTCTCGCGGGGGCCCACCAGGTTTCGGTCGCGCTCGCGGAAAGGAGCGAACGCGACATCGCCGACGACGTTCGCGACCAGCTCGACAACCTGGTGTTCCGCGGCTTCGTCTCCGAGTGGGGTGCCTCCCGGCTGCGCGAGCTGCCCCGCTATCTGCGGGCGGCGGTGATGCGTCTGGAAGCGTTGCCGGGCTCGGCGGTTCGCGATCGTCAGGGCATGGTCGAACTCGATCGGGTACTGGCCACCTACGACCGCCTGGTCGGGGCCCTGCCGGAGCATCGCAGGCATGCGCCCGCGGCGGCCGAGATCTGGTGGATGATCGAGGAATTCCGGGTCAGCCTGTTCGCCCAGAAGCTCGGCACGCCGTTCCCGGTGTCCGCCAAGCGGATCGAGAAGGCGATCGCCGCGGCCCGACGCTAGTCAGTCGGCGGTCGACAACGCCTCGGCGCGCGCCTGCCGCATCTCCCGGATCTCGCGTTCGAAATCGTCGGCGGAGGTGAATGATCGGTAGACCGAGGCGAACCGAAGATAGGCGACCTCATCGAGGTCGCGCAGCGGCCCCAGGATGGCCAGGCCGACCTCGTGGCTGGGCACCTCCGGGGAACCCTTGGCGCGCACCGCGTCCTCGACCTGCTGCGCGAGCAGGTTCAGCGCGTCGTCGTCGACTTCGCGGCCTTGGCAGGCGCGCCGCACGCCGCGAATGACCTTCTCGCGGCTGAACGGCTCGGTGACTCCGCTGCGCTTGACTACGGACAGGATGGCGGTCTCTACCGTGGTGAACCGCCGCCCACACTGCGGGCAGGCGCGACGGCGGCGAATGGCCGCGCCCTCGTCGGCCTCGCGCGAGTCCACCACCCGGGAGTCGGGGTGTCGGCAGTACGGGCAATGCATCCGAGAAATCCTTCGTCGATGCGTGTGCTCGCGTCCGGACCGGCCGCCGATCGTAACGATCGGTCCGGCGAGCACATGTACAGAGGTCTATACCCCGGCACCAGGTATTCCCCACTCGAATCTGGAAAAACCTGCATAACAGTTCGAGGATACCCGTCCGACTAGCCGAGTCGTCGCACACACCCACGGCTACCGGCGCGCCACCTCGATCATTCGACGATCTGCCAGTGCGCGGTCAGATCCGCGAGGAGGTCCGGCAGCCGCGGAACGAGGTGGCCGCGGGCCAGTTCGGTCCAGAACGGCTCGCCGAGGACGGCGTCGGCCAGGACCGGGTCGGTCTCCGGATCGATGTGACGTGGCACCAGGTCACCGGTGATGTATGTCCACCTCGTGTCTCGGTCGGCCCAGTCGAAGTCGGGCAGCGGGACACGCAGCGCGAGACTACGGCCCGCGACGTCGGCGCGGACCGTGGCCGGGGCGAAGACGCCGGGCGCACGGACCCTGGGACGGCGGGCTTGCCCGCGACCGTGCTCCCAGACATCGCTCGAGCAGTGTTGCCCAGATCACATTTCCAGCAGATTTTCGATCAACAATTCCGGCCACAATAGGTGGCCGATCCCACCGGTCAGCGCGGCGGTGGCGAGCCCGCGCCACCTCGGCCGTCGACCACGGCGGGCACCGACCCGCCGGACTCGCCGCCCCAGTCTCCCGCCCGCACGTGCGCCAACGCGATCAGTCCCGCCACCATGAGGGCGGTCAGCAGCGCGGTCACGGCAAGCACGGCGAACCCGACCTGCGCCCGCTCTACCCGCTCCATCGGGTGCGAGCCACGCATCCGCCGGAGCGCGGAATTCCGTGCGCTACGGCCATATACGAGCGCAGCGCCGCCAGGGCGAGCGTCGCGGGGGCACCGATCGACCGCGGAGCGATGCGCGGGCACCAACGCCCTGGCGCGCGCGCCGCCGCGCCGCGTGCGAGGACCCGTGTCGCCACCGAGATCGATCGCCGCCGCAGCGGCGGCGCGGTGATCGAACTCCACACCTGTCACATCGATCGATGTGGTGATGTCGCTGATCGCAGTACTCATCGGACAAACCTCCGTGGTGGGTGCTCCGTCGCCGTTCGAGCCGGTGTCCATATTCGAACACATGTTCCCAACGCATTCGATCAGATGTTCGAAGAATCTGTGTTCGATTTCTACCACGACGGAGTGGCAAAGTCAGCAGAAACGCCCGACATGCGTCGAACAGATGTTTGATACATCGACGCGACCGGACTAGATTCGAACTACCAAATGCATGACAGGCCATGACGACAGACGCCCAGCGGGGATCGGCCGGGCACAGCAGGAAAGGGCGGTTGCGGTGAGGCACACAGACGACACGGGTGACGAGACCGAAAGCGGCGCCGACGCGGCGAGTACCGGGGCGGATCTCACCGTGCGTCAGCGCAAAGTGCTGGAGGTGATCCGCACCTCGGTGAGCGAACGCGGCTACCCGCCGAGCATCCGGGAGATCGGTGACGCGGTCGGGCTGACGTCGACCTCCTCGGTCGCCCATCAGTTGCGCGCTCTGGAGCGCAAGGGCTACCTTCGCCGCGATCCGAATCGTCCACGCGCGGTGGACGTCAGAGGCCTGGACGAGGTGGTGCGTTCGGTGACCAGTCTGCCGGTCGCCGCGGTGGACGGCTCCGATGCCGCCGTCGACACCGACCGCCCGGTGCCCACCTTCGTGCCGGTGCTCGGGCGCATTGCCGCCGGTGGTCCGATTCTGGCGGAGCAGGCCGTCGAAGACGTCTTCCCGCTCCCCCGCGAGCTGGTCGGCGAGGGTTCGCTGTTCCTGCTGAAGGTTGTCGGCCAGTCCATGATCGACGCGGCGATCTGCGACGGCGACTGGGTGGTCGTCCGGCAGCAGAACGTCGCCGACAACGGCGACATCGTCGCCGCGATGATCGACGGCGAGGCCACGGTGAAGACGTTCAAGCGCACCGGCAAGGACGTGTGGCTGATGCCGCACAATCCGGTGTTCGAACCGATCCCCGGCAACGACGCCCAGATCCTCGGCAAGGTCGTCACGGTCATCCGCAAGATCTGACGACGGAAGGGACGGCAACCCGCGTCGGCCGCGCGGACATGTACCGCAACACACAACCGAGTTCGCCCCCACGTTCACAGCTGATTGACAGCAAGCGCGCAGGGAATCCACCAGGCCACTTGCGAGACTTCCGCAGTGACAGCGATCAGCGCCGACGCGGCCCTGCCCGATGCAACCACGACTCTCGATCCCGATCCACTCGGGCTACCGCCTGCTCGTCGGTGGGAGCGAGCGATTCTGGCGGTGCTGCTGACCGGGACGGCCGTCGCGTATCTGTGGCACATCACGGTCAACGGCATGGCCAACGGTTTCTACGCCGCGGCGGCCTGGTCCGGTGCGCGGGACTGGAAGGCACTACTGTTCGGCTCGCTGGATCCGGGCAACTTCATCACCGTCGACAAACCGCCGGTCTCGCAGTGGGTGATGGGACTGTCGGGACAGCTGTTCGGATTCAGCAGCGCGAGCATGCTGGTGCCGCAGGCGTTGATGGCCGTCGCGGCCGTGGCACTGCTGTACGCGACAATCGCCACGGCGACCAGCAGCCGGGGCGCGGGCCTGCTGGCCGGGGCGGTGCTGGCAGTGACACCGGTGGTGGCGTTGATGTTCCGGTTCAACAACCCGGACGCGGTGATGGTGCTGCTGATGACCTCGGGCGCGTACTGCACGATCAGGTCATTGCGGCGGGCGAGCGCGCGCTGGCTGATGCTGGCCGGTGTCGCGCTCGGATTCGCGTTCCTGGCGAAGATGCTCGAAGGGCTCATGGTGTTGCCCGCGCTGGCGCTCACCTACCTGATCGTGGCGCCGACCTCGGTGCGAAAACGACTGCTGCACTTGCTCGCCGCCGCGGCGGCGTTGGTCGTTTCATCCGGCTGGTACGTGCTGCTGACGATCCTGTGGCCCGCATCGTCGCGGCCGTATCTGGCCGGGTCGACGAACAACACGTTCATGGATCTGGTGCTGGGCTACAACGGATTCGCCCGCTTCCTCGGCCACAACCACCGCGGCGGCAACCGATTCGCACTACCGCCCGGGTACGAGATGCCAGGCGACTTGGGGCAGGGCCGTGGTGGGTTCGGCGGATTCGGCGGCGGGTCGGGTCCGACCCGGCTGTTCACCGGCGAGATCGGGTTCGAGATCTCCTGGCTGCTTCCCGCCGCCCTGCTCGCCTTCGTACTGGTCCTCGCATCGCGCGGGCGTGCTCCGCGCACCGACCTCCTGCGCGGGGCCGCGCTGGTCTTCGGACTGTGGCTGATCATCGACGGCATCGCATTCACCACGATGCGCGGCGGCATGCACGCTTACTACACGTTGGCCATCGGTCCCGCCGTGGCCGGGATGTTCGCGATCGGCGTCGCCGAGATGTGGCGTCGGCGCGATGAGAAATTCGGCCGAATCGGTGCTGCCGCATTGGTGCTCACCTCGGGACTGTGGGCGTTCGTGCTGCTGAGCCGCAACGCCGAATGGCTGCCGTGGTTGCGCTGGGCGCTTGCGGTGGTCTCTGTGGCGGTGGCGCTGGGCCTGATCGCCGCCGCGTTCCCGGCCGTATCGCGACGGGTGCGTGCCAGGTCGGTGTCGGTGCTGGTCGTCGTGGGTGTTCTCGCCGGGATCGGCGGATCGACGGCATACGCCGCGGCCACCCTCCCGCAGGCGCATACCGGGGGCGGGCCGACGGTCGGCCCTGCGAAGCCCGAGCGGCCGACGCCGGCGAACGATATGCGCAGCGAGGTGATGTCGTTCGTGAACGGCGACACCGAGCCGCAAGTCGCCACGCTGCTACGCAACACGACAACGACCTGGTCGGCGGCAGTGGATCGTTCCTCGGTCGCCGCATCCCTCGAGCTCGCCAGCCACACCTCGGTCATCGCGATCGGCGGCTTCACCTCCGACGACCCGGTGCCCACCCTCGATGATTTCCAGACCATGGTCCGCTCCCACCAGGTGACGTATTACCTCGCGCAGGAGGTGAAACTCCCCGACTCATGGCGCGTGCGCAACCAACCGGGCGTTCCCCCCGGCGCGGGGCAGGCGAGCGCCCCGGACAACGGGTTGTGGCGTCCGGCCGGGCACAAGGACATCGCCGACTGGGTCTCGGCGCACTACACCCCGGTGCGTCTCGGCAACGTCGCCGTCTACGACCTCACCATCCCGGCTCACTGACGGGGCCGCGACGCGCGATTGCCCTGGACAGGGATAACAGAACCCTGATGTCAGTCCATTCCCACCCTTGGATACTCACGCGACGCAGCGCATCACAGCACGGTGCGCAGCACTACCCACCCGGACTGTTGGCACCTCCAAGAATGCCGTGGGTGCAACCGCCGCCGTCCTGTCGTTTCGACGCGAGAGCTGTCACTTGCGTCGCTTGTTGGAGGCGGGGTTCTGTCGTGTCGTCAGTATTGCGGCAGGGGGCGGCGCAATTCGGTGACGGCGATGCGGGCCGATTCGGCGATGGCGGCGTCGACAACGGGGAGTTCCGGATCCGAGCGTGCCGCGCGGGTGAAAACCGCCACGGCGACAGGGGATTCGCCGGGAAACTCCACCACAGCGACCTCGTTGCGGATCACCCCGATGGTTCCGGTCTTACCCGCGACCGACACGCTGCGGTGCGGGAACGCGGCGGCGATGCGATGAGGCCACACCTGGTGACGCATGACGGTCCGGACGAACTCGGTCTGCTCGGCCGACAGCACCGTACCGCCCCAGAGAGAGCGCAGGAAGCGGGTCATCTCCTGCGGGGTGGTCGCGCTCGCATAGGACGGGTCGTACGCCGAGACCGTCCAGGCGTCGTCGTTCTCCGCGAGTGCCGCGAACGCCTCGGCGGTGGTGTGGGTGTCTGTGTCGCGGACCAGGCTGCGGTGCAGATCGACGGTGCCGCCGACGATCCGGGTCTGGGTGAGGCCGAGATGATCGAGCAGGTCCTCGACCGCGCCGAGACCGGTTTCGCCGAGCAGGATGTCGGCCGCGGCGTTGTCGGAGACGGTCATCATCGACGCCGCGAGGTCGCGCAGGCTCATGGTCACCGGATCGCGCAGCACGGCGATGCCGGTCGGACCGGGCGTGCACTCGGACGGGGTCACCGTGAGCCTGGCGGTGGGGTCGATACGCCCGGCGTCGACGAGGCGGCAGAACGCGACGAACAGCGGCAGCTTGTACACCGACGCGACGACCACACGTTCGTGACCGCCGATCGAGATCTCGGCGGCGGAGTCGTCACAGCGGCGGGCGTGCAGCCAGCCGGTGCAGCCCGCATCGGCGAACACGGCACGGATCCTCTCCGCAACGCTGTGCCCACCCGGCGTCCGGCCGCCACCGCGTGTCGTGTCGCCGTGGGACGTGCTGCTCATCGCAGCCGCTCCCGGTACAACACGCGGTCCACCGCGTGGGCGTGGATATCGGCGCCGGGACGGTGGATGACGCGGACCCGTAGTGCCACCGCCTGCGGCGCGATGCGCAGCCACGTCACGCCCGGCGTGGACGACGGGGGAATCGCGGTGAGCCCGAAGCATGTTCCGGCCGCCACCGCGGCGAGTACGGCGCGATCGTCTGGCGCCGGCACGGTCGGTGCGTCCAGTCCGCGCTCGCGCAGCAGATCCAGCACGGTGTCGAAGGCGGGCGGGTTGGCGGCGCGCGGTGGACCGGCGAAACTCAGTCCGACGAGCATCGGGAAGGTGCGGCGTTCGGCGGCGACGCTGCGGTGATCCGACGGCACCACGAGCCAGCGTGGCAGTTTGACGACCGGGCGGGCCTCGACACCGTCGACGAGGGCCGGATGCTCGATCACCGCGACATCGCACAGCCCGGCGCGCACATCGGCGACCAGATCGACGGTGGTCCCCCCTATCGTGGACACCGTGGCATCCGGTGCGATCACGGTGCGCAGCGCGCCGACGCAGGCCGTGACCACCCGGTCGGGCAGCGCGGTGATCGCCGCCCAGTGCACGACGCCGTGGGCGTCCGCGATGCGGTGCGATTCGGCGAGCAGACGCTCGGCGTCATCGACGAGCAGCCGGGCGCGAGGGAGCAGTTGGAGCCCGGCCGCGGTGAGGACGGCGCCCTGCCGAGTGCGGTGGATGAGGTCGACACCGAGATGCCGCTCCAGCCGCCGAAGTCCTTGCGACAGCGGTGGCTGGGTCATGTCCAGCGCGGCCGCCGCCCTGCCGAAGTGTCCTTCGTCCGCGACAGAGACGAAGTAGCGAAGGTGGCGGATCAGGTCCATGCGGTCATTGAACCAGCGGGTGCGCCGGCCCCGGCGTTCTTGCCCGGCCGTGGTCCGCACCGGAGCCGGATCATGCGGGCGAACCTGCGACGATATCGAAATCGACTCATCCGTCCCCGGGTCGGATATTTGCGCCCGCCGCCGCGGCGATGGTGTGGTGCGGCGGTGATCCTCTCAGCTTGTGCCCACCGTGTCCTGCTTCGCCAAGCCCTCGCCGCAGCGGCGGTGTCCGCTCTGTCGGTCGCCGCCGCCTGCGGGTCCGGCACCGACACGGCGGCCTCGAATTCGACACCCGCCGCGACCCTGTCCTTCACCGAGATGGAGACCGACCACGCCGCCCGACTGGGCGTGTACGCGATCGACACCGCGTCCGGGCACACCGTCGCCCATCGAGACAGCGAGCGGTTCCCGATCGCCTCCACGTTCAAGGGGCTCGCCTGCGGCGCACTCCTACGCGATCATCCGCTGTCGACGGGCTACTTCGATCAGGTGATCCACTATCCCCGTACCGATCTCGTCGAGAACTCACCGGTGACCGAGAAGCGCGTCGACAGCGGTATGACCGTTGCTGAACTGTGCGATGCCGCGATCACCGTGTCCGACAACACGGCAGGCAACCAGCTGCTGAAACTCCTCGGTGGCCCGGAAGGTTTCACCGCGTTCCTGCGGTCCATCGGCGACAACATCACGCGCCTGGACCGCTGGGAAACCGAGTTGAACACCGCCATCCCCGGCGACCAGCGCGACACCACCACGCCCGCCGCGCTCGCCGCCGACTACCGCACCCTCGTCCTCGGCGACACGCTCGCCGAACCCGAACGAGCGCAACTGAAGTCGTGGCTGATGGCCAGCAAGACCGGCGGCGAGCGCATCCGCGCAGGACTGCCCGAGGGCTGGACCGTCGCAGACAAGACCGGCAGCCCCGCCTACGGCGGCGCCAACGACGTCGCCATCGCGTGGCCGCCCGGACGCGCCCCGCTCGTCATAGCCGTACTGACAACGAAATTCGAGCAGCAAGCCAAGGCCGACAACCCGCTGGTCGCCGACGCCACCCGCGCTGCCGTCGGGGCGCTCGAGTAAAGCACGCTGATCCGCAAAGCCTGGACCCTCTACCGTTGGGACACCCGACCCCGGAAACGCCCATGAAGGTCACCAATCCGCGCGACCGCGAACCCCGAATCCGGCTACGTGGCGATGTGGCCGGGGGGAGTCGCGTCCTGCCCGAGTTCCACTCGACGTGTGTCGAGGTCGGGATGGCGAAGAAGCTCGAGCACCAGTCCGGCAGGCCCGCCGACACAGATCCAGTCGTCGTCGAACAGCCGCGATACCAGCCAGCGGCGGTCGGTCGGAAAAATTAGGTCGGGCAGGCTACGGCGTTGACGCCAAGTCAGCGTGCGCCAGGTGAGCGCCTGCTCCGGCCCCGCCTCGACCAACACGTAGTGCCAATCGGCGTACAAGGTCACCCGGGGAGCTTCAGGGAAGACGATGTCGTCGGCGCCGTTATCGAGGTATCCCAACCACCAACGCTGGTTCGCCGACTCGACGCGCAAGACCGACACCAGCGCTCGGTCCAGCGCTTCCCAGGCCACATCGTCGTCCTCCGGCACGACGATCGTGGCGTACCTGTCGAAGACCGGCGGGATCGCCGAGACGATGGTCAGGCCGACCGACGTACCATCCACGATCCATGCGGTCTCCGCCTCGGTTCCGATTCGCCAGGAACTGCCATTCGAGGTGGTGACATCCACCCACCAATCATCGCCGGCTCCGCGCAGAAGCACCAATGAATTCGACCAGGTCGGTCAGGCAGATGCAGGCTCAATGGAGCGGTTCGGCTGGAAGCAACTTCGTGATCACCAAGCCCGCGCCTGCACCGCACCCCAGATCGACTCGGAACCAATTTGCGCGACCTCTGATGCGCCCGCAGGGTGTGTTTAGTGTCCCTGCACGGGGCAGGTGGCCACACTCGAAAACCGCTGGTGGTAGGGGTGAACAGATGGACTGTTCCCCACGGACCACTGTCCGTCCCCGGCAGCCCGCACCCAGAGTGGGTGTGCGCCTGTCGAATTGGTGCTTCCGACTGGAGGTGTGACGGCTACTCTGAAACAGTCACTACGGATCGCTTCGACACACAATGAGCGCTGGCCAGGGGGAGGTGCGTTCCACCGCATGAGTTCTGGACAGGTTTCAGTTCGGGCGCCTGTGGTAGCTGGCGAGCTTGGAATCATCGGTGCGGTAGCTGGTCAGCTCGTCAACGTGTGTCGCGAAGACCGGCGGTGGAACAAGGAAACGGCGTGCGACGAGCGACGCCACTGGCGAGACCGCCAGCTGGAGGCCTACAGCACGTTCTACGCTGCCGCAGAACGCTACTGGAGAACTGTCCTGAGCACCCCTGATCAGATGGACACTGCAGCCGCCACGGAACGTCAGGCCAGGCTTGACCGCGCAAGGTCTGCGGCAGAAGGTCTGTATCGGTCGTGAACCTGATTGGGTCGAGACCTGGGTATGACGGTGGCTTTACACTGCTGGCGATCCCCATCTCGCTATCCATCTACTGTGGTTCGTCGGGTTCTACGGGTGGCATTGTTCGCCTTCCACATCCGCACCCGAACCACATCCAGCATCCCCTGAGCACCGGCAAACATACAAAGAGGCCGCGAGTTTGTGCCGCGGCGCATCCGCATCGACGCCCCCGATTACACACGGAGTCCATATTGCAGAATAAATCACCTCTCGACCCCGACAATATTCCCCGGCATATCGCATGTATTCCGGATGGAAATGGAAGGTGGTCCCAGCTGCGAAATGGCTCCCGGATCGGAGGACACAACCAGGGCGCACGAGTAATTCGCAATCTCGTAATAGGCGCATCCGATTTGGGAATCGAATGGTTCACGGTATACGCGTTCTCCACGGAGAACTGGCAACGTCCCGAGCTCGAGGTCAGATTCATTGCAAGTACGATCGAACGAGCCATCTACCGGTGGCTCGACGATTTCGGTCGGCACAATATACGGATCCGATGGATCGGGCGCGCGGAGATGCGCATACCCCGCGCTCTGCGCAGGGCGATCGACTATGCGATATCGACGACAAAGAACAATACCGGAATGACATTCACTATCGCCTTCAATTACGGCGGCCGGGATGAAATCCTCGATGCTATCCGCAAAATAATCGAGGACGGCGTAGATGCCGCGGATCTGAATAGCGAGCTGGTGAGTAGATATCTGTACGCACCGGATATGCCCGATCCAGATCTCGTTATCCGCACATCAGGCGAGAGCAGGATCTCCAACTTCCTGCTCTGGCAGCTCGCTTACAGCGAACTGGTGTTCACACCTGCTCTCTGGCCGGATTTCACCGTTGATCACCTGTTGGATGCAATCCGCGATTATCAGCGACGCGATCGAAAATTCGGAAGCATCGACGACGGCAATAGAGAATTGGATACGCAGCTACAATAGGCCCCCGGATGAAACCCACACCACCCTCAGCTGATCATTTGGAGGTATTCATGAGCATAGATTGGACAACTAAGATCCCGAACCTACCGTTCGAGGATCCCTATATCGAAAGTTCTCACATCAGCCCCTTCTGGGAGCAGGTCGATGAGAAAGTACGGTCATTGCGTACGAAATGGGTGGGGCCGCTCACCGCTACCGAAGAAGAGCGGTTGCGCGGAATAGACGGCGCAAAGATCGCGTGTCAGCTGTTTCCGGACTCCGATCCCGAAGACCTGGCCATATTTACGATACTTTGCGAATGCAGCTTCCTGATCGACGATCGAATCGGATTCGATGAATACGACTCACCGGAGGACTTACAAAACCATATCACGCGCCTCGACCACATACTCGAAACAGGGCAGGCCGAAACGCCCGACCTCGGGCTCGAAACCGCCCTCGCCGAGTGCATGCAGAAGATTTACCCCAGGCAATCGCACAGCTGGCGGAGACGAATGCGGCAAAATTTTCTCGACAGCATTTTTGCCATGGGAATCGAACTGGACAACCGGCGAGAAGGACATTTTCCGGGCCTCCAAGAGTATATTTCGATGCGCCGAAATACCGTCGCCTTATATCTTCTTCTGGATTTCGCAGAATTCATGCACCGCATCGAATTATCGGACACACTGTACGACAGCAGCGAAATGTGTGATCTTCGCGAAAGCTGGGTCGACATTACGGCCTGGGTGAACGACATGGCGTCATATCATAAGGAAGACGCAGCCGGTGAAGTGAACTTGATACACGTCGTTCGAGCAGAGAAAAATCTGTCACTCGACGCGGCATTCGACGAAGTGGCCGACATGATCGAATCTCGTGTCACCGATTTGATTGAGGCCGAGCGCTCTTTGAAAGATAGTGCCGCATATCGAAATGGCACCGACAGTGAGCGCGATGCGGTCGACATTGTGGTGCAAACAGTACGGAACGGGTTGGGAATGTACGTGCGACTACACCGGGAATCACCGAGATATGCGAATCAGGACAGCACGGTGTGACTCGCGAACGCAGGCCCCGGGCCTGCACTCGGCTCTGCTGGCGGCGAAAGCCGCCGGCTACGAGCTCGTGATGCTCGACGGCATCCTGATCTACACCGACCGGGTGTCCGAACCTGGTCCCACGCACTGGAAAGGCAAGGACAAGAACGAGTTCCGAATCAGGCGCGGAGACGCATGCGGGTGGGCCCATAGCGGTCGGGGATACATTGCGACCCTCCGTCACAGCGATTCGCAGCCTCTCGAGGTCGCATCGTTCGTTCTGGGTGGCTTCCAATCTCAGTCGCAGACACCGCAATCCTGCTCTATGCTCAAGGGCTCCGTGGCCGCGCAATCTGGGGCCAACTTGGGCCGCACGCTGTGAGCGGCCCTGCACAGAGCAGGTGAAGTCAGCGAATCCGCATGGTGCGCATTGTGATTGACATGCGCAGGCACTGGACCGGGATAGCTGGGGGTCAAGTGGCCGCGGGTTCGACGCCTGTCAGCCCCACAGGCTAGAAAGCCCCTCTGAGCACTCGAATTCTAGTGGTCGTCGCAACACCCCAGCGCGAGGGTGGGATGGAGCCCCGGATCCTGGATGACCGCAGTGGGGAAGAGTTCGCCGGTTGACGCGTGAGCGGGGAGGCATACTTCCAGCTCATGCGTCAGGGCTACACAACAGCCGAGAAGCCTGCCGAATCGTCGGCATCAACCTGCGCACATGCGCGAGATGACGCAACGGCTGGCACTCACCGCCGACAGGAGAACCCGAACGAGCACAACTGAAGTCGTGGCTGATGACTGTGCTCGCCGAAACGCCCCACCCGTACTCGCCGAAATTCCCCACCCGTGAGCGGTGTCGATTATAGGGGTTCACGGTTGCCGGTGGTGGCGCGGCGGAGGTTGTCGGCGGTGGCTTGGTGATCGCGGAGCCGGTAGGAATCGCC